>NZ_JAVWUP010000128.1:0-7260 GCF_036667095.1 Gordonibacter sp.
GCGTCGTCGTTCGTGTGAGCATCGTGATGCGTTTCGTCGCTCGATGCGAGCCATGCTAGAATAGCGCTTACGTGTCTGGTCGGCGAAAGGTCGCCGGCAAACCGGCTGGCGAAGCATCATGAGCCTCGTCGCCCCGAGAAGAAGGAAGCACCATGTCGAAAGGCACCTACTCGTTCACCACCCCCATCTACTATGTGAATGCCGCACCGCATCTGGGCACGGCGTACACGACCATCGCGGCGGACACTGTGGCGCGCTACCAGCGCATGAACGGCTACGACGTGGCGTTCGTGACGGGCATGGACGAGCACGGCCAGAAGGTTGCCGACACGGCGGCGAGCAAGGGCATGACGCCGCAGGCTTGGTGCGACTCGATGGAGTCGGCGTTCCGCGATACGTGGGACCTGCTCGACATCACCTACACCGACTTCGTGCGCACCACCGAGCCGCGCCATGCACGCAGCGTGAAGCAGTTCTGGCAGGACCTCTACGACCGCGGCTGGTGCTACAAGGGCAGCTACGAGGGCTGGTACTGCGTGCACGAGGAAACGTACTACGCCGAGGGCGATTTGGAGAAGAACGACGAGGGCGAGCTGGTGTGCCCGGACTGCAAGCGTCCCGTGCAGAAAGCGGGCGGCGAGGAGAACTGGTTCTTCAAGCTGTCCGAGTTCCAGGACAAGCTGCTCGCGTTCTACGAGGAGAACCCGGACTTCATTCGCCCCGAGACGCGCAGAAACGAGATCGTGTCGTTTGTGTCCGGCGGCCTGAAGGACCTCTCCATCAGCCGCTCGACGTTCGACTGGGGCGTGCCGCTGCCGTTCGACGAGGGCCATGTGGCTTACGTGTGGGCCGACGCGCTGCTGGCGTACTTCACCGGCGTGGGCTATGCCGACCCCGAGCGCGCAGGCGAGTTCGACGAGCGCTGGCCCATGCAGTACCACTTCGTGGGCAAGGATATCACGCGCTTCCACTGCGTCATCTGGCCGGCCATGCTCATGGCGGCGGGCTTGCCTATCACGCACACTATCTTCGGGCACGGCTTTTTGCTGACCAAAGGCGAGAAGATGTCGAAGTCCAAGGGCAACGCGCTCAAGCCCGCCGACCTCGTGAGCGTGTTCGGCGTAGATGCGTATCGCTACTACTTCATGAGCGACGTGCAGTTCGGCCATGACGGCTCCATTTCCATCGAGCGCATGGTGCAGGTGTACAACGCCGATTTGGCGAACACCTGGGGCAACCTGTGCTCGCGCGTGTTCAACATGACCACCAAGTATTTCGAGGGGAGCGTTCCTGCCGTGAGCGCGGAGGCGCTGGCGGCTGCAAACCCGCTGCGTGCTCTGTCCGACGAACTGTACGCCGAATACGACCGCTGCCTCGCGGCCGCTGACTTCACGGGTGCGGCTGCGGCCGCGCAGAAGCTGGCCAGCCGCGTGAACCTCTACGTGGAGGAAAGCGCCCCGTGGAACTTGGCGAAGTCGGAGGAAACCGCCGACGAGCTGGCTGCCGTCATCTACAACGCGCTTGAGGCCATCCGCATCATCGCGCTGTACCTGGCGCCGCTCATGCCCAACACGTCGGCCGAGGTGTTCCGGCGCCTGTCGCTCGGCGACATCGTGGCCGTGACCGACATCGAGGCGGCAACGACCTGGGGCGGGCTTCCGGCAGGCAACGCCGTGGAGACGGGCGATCCGCTGTTCCCGCGCCTTGATGCCGCCGCTATCGACCTGAGCATAGAATAGGGACCACGTTGCGTCACGGGGCGGCTCGTCCCGTGATGTGCCCGGACGGTAAGGAGGCGGCAATGACGGACGATGCACATCAGACAACAGCCGAGTCGGAGGCATCCGAGCGTCCGGCCGAGCCGGTCTTTCGCGACCTGCTGTTCCGGCAGAAGCGCAAGCGCGGGGAGTATCGTGAGGTGGCGGCGCCCCGGCTGGAGTCGTACGTGGCCGACACGCATGCGCACCTGCAGCTGCTGGCAGACCCGGCGCTGTCGTTGGCACGGTGCGCCAAGCACAAGGTGTCGTTTATCTGCACCATCTGCGATGTGTACGAAGACGGCTCGACCACCTTCGACGAGCTGGATCGGTGGAAGCTCGATGCTGCGCTGCAGGTGCGGCATCTGATCCCCCGGTGTTGAGGGCAGGCCTTTCCGTGCGTGCCACGGATTCGCCTTGCGGTTGGCTGCCATCCGCACAATGCAAAGCACTACGACGATGCGCTCGAGGCGACGTTGCGCGAGCGCCTCGCCGACCAGCGGGTAGGCGCGCTCGGCGAGATTGGGTTGGACTTCCACTACGATTTCTCGCCGCGCGAGGCTCAGCGCGAGGCGTTTCGCCGGCAGCTGCGCGTGGCCAAGGAATGCGGGCTACCGGTGATCCTGCACGTGCGCGAAGCCCACGACGAGGCGCTCGCCCTCCTGCAAGACGAGGGCTTCCCCGAGGCGGGCGTGCTGCTGCACTGCTACAATCTCGACGCGGGCACGCTTGAGCCATGGGTCGAGGCGGGATGCTTTGTGGCGTTCGGCGGGCCGCTTACGTTCAAGAAGGCCGACGAGGTGCGCGACGCGGCCTCGCGGGTTCCGCTTGACCGGCTGCTTACGGAAACGGACGCGCCCTACATGACGCCCGAGCCCATGCGGGGCATGAACTGCGGTCCCGAGCATGTGATATTCACGGCCGAACGCTTAGCCGAGGTGCGCGGGTGCGCGCCGGGGGAGGAGCGGGCGGCATTTTTGCGCCAGCTTATGGAGAACGCCCGCGGCCTGCTCGACCGAAAGCCCACGTCGTGGCAGCTCGATGCGGCCCGACAGTTCTACACTGCGGCATTTGCGGCCGAAGAAGCCGCTCCCGAAGCAGGACCGAGCAACAACGAAGGAGCAAGCTGTTCATGAATCGCCTGATTATCGTAGGATCACCGCGCGTCGACGGGCGCAGCGCCCACCTAGCCGACCTGCTGTTCGAAACCTGCATCGAGGAATGCCCCGATGACGAGGTGGCTCTGGCTCCCGTCTCCACGTTGGACATTGGGCCGTGCACGGGCTGTGACGCGTGTCGCGCGCTGGTGGCGAAGCGCGTCGATGCGATGATTGCGGCAGGGAGCGAGGCGGAGGCAGGCGAGCTGCCTTCCCGCTGCGTCATCGACGACGACATGGCCGAGGTGTACGAGCTTCTCGATGCAGCCGACGAACTGATCGTGGTGGCTCCCGTGTACTTTGCAGGTCCGCCGTCGCAGCTCACGGCGTTGCTTGATCGCCTACAGCCGTATTTCTGGACCGATGCCCGCAGGGAGGCAAAGCGCCCCGCAACCTTGCATGTAATAGGCGAGGGCGGCGACCCTCACGGCTTTGACCCGCTTGTCGGCATCGTGCGTTCTGCTCTGTCGTGCGCCGGCTTCGGGCTTGGGCGCGTGCTCGACTGGGTCGGCAAGATCGACGAGGACGGTGAGATCGTGGCCGAGGCCGTCGAGTACCCCGTTTCCGCGCTGCCTGGTGCCGCGAGGGCAGGCAAGGTTTCCGCCGGGCTTGCCGAAAGAGACGGCTGCGCGGTCGAGCCGGAGCAAGACGTCGGGCTTCCTGCCAACATCGTCAAGCCGAAGTTCAGCTTGAGCCAGGAAAATGCCAAGGTCAGGCAGCCTGTGGGGAACGAAAGCGCCAGCCAAAAGAGCGGCGGTGCTGCCAGTTTGGGTAGCGGTCCTGGTCGTAAAGGTGGCAATGCTGCCGGCAGAAGCGGCGGTCCTGCTCGCAAGGGCAGCTCCAGTCGCAAGGGCGCAGCGCCCGGCAACAAGGGCGGCAAGCGCCGTGGGTAAGCTCTCACCGCTGGCCAGCGTCTCGGAGACACGCGGGGTGCTGAGGGCTCACGGTCTGACCACGAAGTATTCGCTTGGCCAGAACTTCCTCATCAACGATGCCATCTTGCAGAAGATCGTCACGTTGGCCGACGTTCGCGAGACTGATGCGGTGCTGGAGGTGGGTCCCGGCATCGGCACCCTTACTATTGCCCTGCTGAAGCACGCTGCCAGCGTCATCTCGGTCGAGCGCGATCCCGACCTTCCCGCCGTGCTCGCGCAGACGCTCGCCCCGTGGGCCGAGCGCTTTGCCCTTATCGAGAAGGATGCCCTCGATCTGACGATCGAGGACCTGCGCGCGGCACGTTGTGCTGATGCCGCACCTGGCGTGTCCTTGCCCAACAAGCTGGTCGCCAACCTGCCTTATGCTGTGGCGGCCACGGTGGTCCTCGACTACTTCGAGCATTTTCCTTGTTTGGAGAGTGCCACCATCATGGTGCAGAAAGAAGTGGCCGACCGCATGGCCGCAGGTCCCGGCACCAAGAACTACGGCGCTTACACCGTGAAATTGCGCCTCTACGCCCAGCCGGGCGGGCGTTTTGCCGTGGGTCCGGGAAATTTCTTCCCGCCCCCGCGCGTCGAAAGCGCCGTCTTGCGCCTCGACCGCTGCACGCCGCTCGACAACGAGGGCCGTCCGCTTGATGCTGCCACACAGCGCGCTGCAGCCCTTATGGCCGAAGCCGCTTTCGCCAATCGTCGCAAAACGCTTGCGAACTCGTGCAAAACCTACTTCGCCGGCAAAGGCGCCGAGAGCGCGCAGGCGATAGAGCGCCTTCCTCGCCTGTTCGAGCAAGCTGCCATCGACCCCCGGCGTCGCGGCGAGACGCTCTCCCTCGAAGAGTTCATCCAGCTCGGAAAAGCCCTGCTTGCAAACGGAGGCGCGGATCTTCGGCCTGCGCGCTAGGGTCCGACGGATCGCTTGGCTGTGCTCTCCTGTTGGCGGAGCGCCTGTCGCACCGAGCTTTCGATACGACAGGTGCTTGGTCAATGTCGGAGCGCTTCGATAAACTCGCGCAAACTACAAGATCATCATCGCAACTGTCAGGATTGCCACACTTGCCACACCGATAGCCACGATGGGCACGGCGGCCCACTTCAGCCAGGTGGGGTACTCCACCTTCGCCATCATCAGACCAGGTAGGAAAGCCGCGGTGGGGCTGAACAGGTTCGCCAGGCCGTTTGCGGCCACGAACAGCATGACTACCACGTCGGGTGAGAAGCTTAGCGACGTGGCAAGCGATCCCATGAGGGGCATCGATATCGTTGCCAGTGCCGACGACGACGTGATGATAAACGACAGCCCCAAGAATATAAGGTAGGCTACCGGCGCGAAGATGAATGCGGGCGAACCTTGCAGCAGGTTCGATGCGTTGTCCAGGATGACCACGTCGAGGTGCGTGGACGCCATGAGGATGGCAATAGCGCGCGCAAGGCCCACAACCAGCGCCACGCCCACCATGTCGGCGGCGCCGTCGATCCATGTGCCCACCAGATCGCTCTCGGACATGCGGGCCACTACGCCGATGATCACGGACATGAGCAGGAACCACACCGATGCGTCTTTGAAGTACCACTCGCCCAGCGGAAGGCCGGTGATCCAGGCGCTCCACGGCAAAACGACCCATGATTCCGTTTCTGCATCGAACACGCCCCCGAGCGCGAACAGGTCCACGCCGAAGCTCTGCCAGGGGATGAACCCGACGATCATTACGAGAAACGCCAGCCCGAACAGGGCCAGCGTGATCTTCTGCACGCGGGTCATAGGAGCGTTCGGGTCGAGCGCCTCGCCGTCTGCCGCGGCTTTGCCCGCCGCCGCGCCCGCCTGCGCCTCCGGGCCGAACGTCTGGTCCATGGCTTTCTGTTCCTGCAGCGACAGAATGGTCGAACCCTTGTCGGCCTTCACCTTGCGCGCATAGCGCATGATGAAGAACACAGCGATGGCGTACGAAGCGGCCAGCAGCACCAAACCCAATATGATGGTGGTGCCCGTGTTCACGGCTACACCGGATTGGTTGAGCATGTCGATGGCCACGCCGTTGGCGAAGGGGTTCACCGTGGCACCCAGGCATCCCACGCCTGCTCCCAGCAGCACTGTCGCAGAAGCGACCATCGTGTCGAAGCCTGCGGCTACCATGGTCATGGAAAGCAGTGCGTAGAAGGGGACGGTCTCCTCGCAGAAGCCGTATGAGCTGCCCAGGATGGCGAACACGGCCATGATGATGGGGATGAGCAGCAGCTCGTGTCCCTTCATGTTGCGCACAAGCGCGGTGATGCCTGCGTTGAGCGCTCCGATTTTCGTGACGATGCCCAAGCAGCCGCCCAGGATAAGCAGGAAGAACGATATCTCTGCTGCGTCGATGAGCCCTTCGACCGACGAATCCAGGATGTCGGGCAGGGAGGCTCCGGTGATATCGGAGGTGAACAGCGAGGCGATCACGGTGATGATGCCTACGGCGAAGATGATGATGAACAGGATACTGTACGAAGAAAGCGACTTGCGCTCCTTCTTTTCGGCGTTTGGTTTCGTTGCCATGGGACCCCCTATCGGTTCGCGCCTCCCCAAAGGCGCCGGACTTATGGCGACAGTATAGATCAGCAAGTAGTCGCTATGCGTCGATGAGCCGATGCTTTTCTTGTCTTCAACAGGCGGTTTAATCAAGCATTCGATCGGTGTCTAAGGCCTGGCCCCTTGAAGGAGCGTCTTTCGCCTGCCACGCCGAAGGTTCCCCGGTGTTTTCCATGCCAGGTCGAGGGAGTTCTTTGTGGGGAGGTGCCGTGGGGTGCGTCGCATCTGCTGCTGTGCAGGTGGGTGCGGTGCAAGCGCAGTCTCTTCGCTCTCTTCGCTCTTTGTTAGCGAAAAGTAACATATCCGTGCAGATTCTGTAGAGTATTGACCGAGGTGGTATAATTACGCTTTGTGATTTCTGTATAACGGCACACGCGAGAAAGAGTGAGCATGGATTTAGCGAAACAAGCCAAAATCGTCGACTCCATTCATGATACGTTAGACGACTTCGTCGGTCAACGCCTGAAGGTACGCGCCAATATGGGACGCTCGAAAATTGTCGAGAGCGAAGGCGTGCTCATGCAGGTGCACCCCCAGTTGTTCATCTTGGAAGTCGACCGCAAACGCGGCCGCACGGCCCGTCAGTCCTACCAGTACGTCGACGTCCTCACCGGCATGGTGGAGCTATCGCAGAACGGCGAGCCCCTGTTCGAGCCCTTCGTGCCCGAGAACCCGCTCGAGATCATCGCGGTTCCTCTCGAGGCTCGCGAAGAGGAGACCGTGCTTTCTTAGCACCTTGGCTCTACGGCAATCCTGAAGACGGGCACCGCATCGAGCGGTGCCCGTCTTGCGTTCTGGCCGAGGAGAGGCCTCCGCCACGTTTTCGTTCTCGAAAGACAGGTGACCGG
>NZ_JAVWUP010000129.1:0-5708 GCF_036667095.1 Gordonibacter sp.
CTATGACACGCTTAAGAAATGAAGGTATGATTTTCCGCGCTTCGGTTATGCAAAAAGCGCTCGGAGAACCGCAGCGTATGCGTATTATGAAAATTCTTGGATCTTCTGGAAAGCACACCCACAACGTAAGCGACATCGCAAAGTTGCTCGATATTTCGCAGGCCGCAACAACAAAACATCTGAGAATCCTTCACGATGCAGGCTTTGTCACCCGCGAACGCGTCGATTCCAATATTTTTTATTCCGTAGACCAAGCGGGTCTGCGGGAATATCGTCAAGTTCTCGACTGTGGCTTCAAGGCGCAAACCACTCCTTGCGCAAACCACTATCACTGCGAAACCTGCCCACAAAACAGCACCTGCAACACCAATTTTCAGTGGGATTACTAGGAGCGATAACGCGATTGAAGGGCCCCCGGCACCCCTGCTTCGATGGCGTCGAGCAATTCTTCTCGAGAGTTGATGCCCATCTTGCGGTAGATATTGTAGGTGTGCGTCTTGACGGTGTGGCCCGAGATGCACAGCTTGTTCTGGATGTGCTCGATGCCACGCCCCTTCGCCAGTAGGAAGAACACCTCGGTTTCGCGCGCCGACAGTCCGGCATCGTGGGCCACGGCCGCGCAGCGCACCTTCCAGTGGCCCTGCTCATGGGTGTCGGGCGTATCGGCTGCCTCGTCGGGGTCGGTGGTGGCGCGCCTCGGCGCGAACGTGATGAAGAGCGCCAGCAGCACCACGAGGCCGAGTGCGATGCCCGAAAGCACTGCGAAGTCGATCGTCCCCGTGGCCGAGGCGAGCAGCCCGAGTGCGAATCCTCCGGCCATGCCGCCGCTCAGGGCCATCTGGCTCATGCCCACGAAGAACAGTGGGGAGGCTTTGCGCGCACGCGATGCCTGTACCTCGAACGCCACGCTGACCACGACAAGAAACAAATACCCAGCTAGCAACAGCAGATTGCTCAAGGCGTACAGCACGCCTGTGAACAGCGTCATGCACACCAACGACACTACCAGAAACGGGAACACCATGCGCAGCACGTCTATCTGGCTCATGCGTCCCGAGAACCTGTTCATGAACGCCAGTGCGATGCCCGAGCCGAGCAAGATGAACGCCGCAGTGCCGCCGAACAGTGCGACGTCGCCTGAAAGCTGGGTGACCGAGCCGGCGCCGAGCCCGAACACGATGCCGTAGCCGATGTAGATGATGCCGAACGACCACGAGAGTCCGGCGTTCTCCTTCGAGGTGGCGTACGGAATGCCGGCGTTCTCGCACAGGCCGGCGTCGTGCGCGACGATACGCTGGGCCACGAGGCTTGCCAGCGGGCAGACCACGAGCATGGTGATGCTGAAGTACGATGGCAACAGGTTGATGATCAGGTATACAAAGCCGCCGCAGGCAGCCGAGAACGCCATGCAGCGTGCGGTGAAACTTTTGTCCATGTTGGATACGACGGGCACCCAGAGGAAGAACAGGCAGCCGAGCCCTGCTCCCGACAGCGCCCAAGCGGCCAGATCGAAGGCCAGCGGCAGTGGTGCGTTCAGTGCCAGGTAGGCCAAGGGGGATAGAGCGGCTACGAGCGAGAACGCCGCTACGCCTGCAAACAGGACGAGAGGGGGCCGGCGCGCGGTCGAATCCACCCGCAGACGCGATACGCCGAAGGCACATGCACCGAATCCGACGAGCAGGGCGATACGCAGGGCGAGGTGGTACCACAGGTTCTCTAGGCTGGGATCGAGGAACGAGTTGCGCATAAGCAGGGTGAAGAAGCATGCCCAGAACAGCGACAACCCGCCCACTACGCAGAGCATGACGGCAGAAGATGGTGCTTGACGTGGGATTTCTTCGGTCCTAGTACTTTTTTCCATAGGTGCGGCCACGTCCCCTCCCGTGTTTTGCCGATGCTCGATTCTGCAAACCAGACCATCCGGCGATGGCGTCAATGATACGTGGTCTCTAGGATCGTGGCAAGCGAATGCGCTTGGCTGCAGAGGTTGGGCGAGTGCATCGAACTTGAGGCAAGGACGAGGAGGCAAGGCATGGCTGAGGAGTATAGAACCGTACAGCACGAGAAGCCCTTCCAGTACGAGGAGGGCGGGTTCAACGTCACGCGCGGTTGCGCTTGGACGGGGCCGGGCTGCCATTTGGGGTGCGGCGTGATCATGTATACCGATGAGAGCGGCAAGCTGGTGAAGTGCGAGGGCGACCCGGAAGACCCCTGGACGAACGGCCGCCTGTGCATGCGCTGTCTGGACGTGCCCGAGGTGACGCACCACAAGGAACGCCTCGAGTACCCCCTGAAGCGCGCCCGTGAGGACCGCGGCCTTGACAAGTGGGAGCGCATCTCGTGGGACGAGGCCTACGACCTCATTACCGAGAAGTTCATGGCCATGAAGGAAAAGTACGGCGCAGAGTCCGTGGTGTTCGCCCAGGGAACCGGCCGCGACATCGCCGCCTATATCACGCGCCTGTGCTGGTCGTTCGGCTCTCCCAACTACACGGGCTTCCTGTCGGGCCAGGCATGCTACCTGCCGCGCATCGCCGGCATGGCCGCCACGACGGGCGCTCCTTGGATTCCCGATGCTGCCCAGCAGTTCCCCGAGCGCTACGACCACCCGGACTACGAGGTGCCCGAGGTCATGTTCATCTGGGGCAACTATCCGCTGAAATCGAACATTGAGGGCTTCTACGGCCACTGGGTCATCGACCTTATGAAGCGCGGCATGAAGCTGGTTTCGGTGGACCCGAAGGTCACGTGGCTGGCATCCAAGTCCGAGCTGCACCTGCGCGTGCGCCCCGGCACCGACGCGGCGCTGGCGCTGGGCATGATGAATGTCATCATCGAGGAAGACCTGTACGACCATGAGTTTGTGGACAACTGGTGCTACGGCTTCGACGAGTTGGCGGCGCGCGCCGCCGAGTTCGATACCGCGCGTGTGTCCGAGATCACGTGGGTTCCGGCCGAGAAGATCGTCGCGGCGGCTCGGATGCTCGGCAACGCCAAGAACTCCACGCTGCAGTGGGGTGTGGCCGTGGACATGACGCGTGAGGCCATGCCGGCCGGTCAGGCCATCCTGGCCCTCTGGGAGATCACGGGCAACATGGAGCGCCCGGGCGGCATGATCGTGGCGCCGGAAATCTTGTCGGTTGCGGGCGGCTGGGGACGCGAGGTGTTGGGCGGCGAGCAGGAAGCCAAGCGCATCGGCATCAAGGACTACCCGCTGTTCAACTTCGGCTTCGCCGTGTCGCAGCCCGACGAGACCGTGAAGACTATCGAGACGGGCGTGCCCTACGAGATCCACGGCGCTTGGCTGCAGACCACGAACCCCATCGCCTGTATGGGTGCCGACCCGCAGCGCTTGTACAAGGCGCTGAACAAGCTGGACTTCATCGTGGTGGTGGACCTGTTCAAGACGCCCACCACGGCAGCTCTGGCCGATGTCGTGCTGCCGGCCTGCACGTTCCCGGAGCGCAATGGCTTGGCCTTCGTGTCCGGCGCGCAGCGCGGCTCCAGCATCAACAAGGTTACGGACGTGGGCGAGTGCCGCAGCGACATGCAGATCAACCTGGAGTTGGGCCGCCGCTGGAACCCCGAAGCGTGGCCGTGGGACAACGTGGACGACATGTTCACCGACATGCTCAAGCCCACGGACATGACGTTCGAGGAGCTGCAAGAAGTAGCCCCGGCCTACCAGCCTATCGAGTATTACCGCTACAGATCAGGCAAGCTGCGCAAGGACGGCACGCCCGGCTTCAACACGCCCACTGGCCGCATAGAGCTGTGGAGCAACTTCTACAACCAGGCCGGCCTCGACCCGCTGCCCTACTTCGAGGAGCCCGAGCCCGGCCCCGGTTCCACCCCCGACCTCATGGCGGAATTCCCGCTGGTTATGACGAGCGGTGCGCGCACCTGGGGCATGTTCCACTCCGAGCATCGCCAGATCGAGCGCATGCGCCACTACCGCCCTTGGCCGCTGATGGAGATACATCCCGAAACGGCTGCGAAGTACGGCGCGCGCGACGGCGACTGGGTGTGGATGGAAGGCCCCATGGGCCGCGCCAAGCGCAAGGCGAAACTCACGCCCATCATGGACCGCCGCATCGTGTCATGCGACCATGGCTGGTGGTTCCCCGAGGGCGACCCGGAGAAGTTCTACGATGTGTTCGACCTGAACATCAACAACACGCTTCCGTGGATTCCCGGCAAGAGCGGCTTCGGCTCGAACTACAAGAGCTCCATCTGTAAGATCTACAAAGTCGAGGAAGGGGAATAGACCATGGCGAAGTACGGAATCCTGGTTGACGCGCAGTGGTGCTCCGGCTGCCACAGCTGCGAGATAGCCTGCCAGATGGAGCACGGCCTGCCCGTGGGCGAGACCGGTATCCACGTGGTGAAGATAGGGCCGTGGGCCATCGGCGACGAGGCTGACGAGAACTGGCAGTTCAGCTACCTGCCCATCCCCACCAAGCAGTGCGACACCTGTGCGGCGCGCCGCGGTTTGGGGAAGGTGCCCACCTGCGTGCAGCATTGCCAGTCGATGTGCCTTGAGTTCGGGGCACTGGACGAGCTGGGCGCGAAGATGGACGAGAAGCAGAAGACGCTGTTCGTCGTGGCGTAGGACGAGGAGAAAGTAGGGGAAGTATGTACAGTAAGAAATACTATATCGTGTACGGTTTGTTCTTCTCGTTTATTGTGGCGGCGGTGCTTTGCTTGTGCTTGACCATCATGCAGGGCATGCCGCATATCGATCCGGTGTTCTACGCTCTGAGCTTCGGCGTGGCGTTTGTTACGTCGTTCGTGGTGACGGCGGTTATTCCGCTGGCGCGCATTGCGGCGGCGTGTGCGGTGTACTACGACGCGAAGCCCGGGTCGGTGGCGTTCCGGCTTATCCAGAACGTGTTCTTCAGCACGCTTATCATGTTTTTCTTAGGCATCGTTATGACGGCGTTCATGACGGGCGTGGGGGAGACGCAAGTTATGAGCACCATGACGGGGCAGATGATGGGCGTGAACCTGTTCGACCGGTTCGTGGGCCTGTGCCTGCAGTTTTGGCCGACCATCGTTATCGTGGCGTTTTTGGCCGATCCGGCGGCGGGTGGCTTGGCGAAGGTTATCGTGAAGCCCCAGCCTCAAGCTGAAGCTGTTCCCAAGGCTCCTTCGGAGGTTCGCGCTGCATGAGTCGGTCTGGCAACAGCGGTTCTTCCCGCATCGAAAGCGACCGGCCTGTTGATGGTGCGCCTTTGGGCAGGTGTCCCGTGTGCACTGGTTGCCTCAAATGCAAAGCGGCGTCCCCTTCGGGGGGCGCCGGTGCCAGGCGCAGCGTGCAGGACGTGGTCGACGCCGTGACGGGCGCCACGTGGGGCACGCGCAACCGCATCATGGAAGGGCTGTTCAAGGAAGATTTGCGAGCGGGCGCGCAGGGTTTGCCCGTGTTCAGTTCTCCCGGCAGCCCTGTGAAGCGCGACGAGTAGGCGCTTCGCGAGATCGTCCGCTGCGCTGTGGCGCACAGGCAGCCCCGACTTCGAAGGTTCGATATCGCGTCGAGCGAAGCGGGCGCCACCGAAAGTCGTTCTCGTGCGCAGGTGTCTTTGCTTGCTTGGCGAACCGGCTGTTTTCGGCTGATATGCTGGAACCATCATACGCAGGGGACGTTTGTTTCGATCGAGCCGTCCGTACGTCAAGAGGGATTTCCATGGGCAAGATCCGGTTCGTCG
>NZ_JAVWUP010000129.1:5808-7189 GCF_036667095.1 Gordonibacter sp.
GCGGGAAAAGGGCTGGTTGGAGGCGCTTGCGCACGGCCTTCAGTTCGTCGGGGATGGCGATGTGCTGAGGGCAGTTCTTGACGCAGGCGCCGCAATCCACGCAGTCGCTCGCCCAGCGGGGATCGTTGCTGCCTGCGCCGGTGCACATCACGTACTGCTTCAACCCTTCGTATCGGCCGTGCGTGAACGAGGCGTTGTAGGCCGAGAAACAGCCGGGGATGTTGATTCCCCTGGGGCAGGGCATGCAGTAGTTGCAGCCGGTGCAGTTCACCTTGTTGCTCTCGTCGAAGATGTCCACCACGTCATCGATGCAGGCAAGCTCGTTGTCGCTCAGCGCATTGGGCAGTGCGTGTTCCGCGCAGGCGACGTTCTCCGTCAGCTGCTCAAGGGTTCCCATGCCCGAAAGCACCACGGTCGCCTGGGGGTGGTTCCATATCCAGCGCAGCCCCCACGCGGCAGGGGCGGTCGTTGGATCGCAGCGTTTGAACGCTTCGACGGCTTTGGGCGGTAGCCCGTCGGCAAGCTTGCCGCCCAGCAGAGGCTCCATGATGATCACCGGCAGTCCGCGCGATGCCGCCAGTTCGAGTCCTGCACGACCGGCCTGGTAGTTTACGTTCACGTAGTTGTACTGTATTTGGCAGAAGTCCCAAGCGTAGGCGTCGATCAGGTGCGGGAAGTCGCTTTGCGACCCATGATAGGAAAACCCGATCTGACGTATTTCTCCCGCGCGCTTTTTCCGGTCGATCCATTCCTCGATGCCCAGGGCGACGAGTTTATCCCACTGCGTGGGGTTGGTCACATTGTGAATGAGATAGTAGTCGAAATAGTCGGTGCGCAGGCGCGCTTTCTGCTCGGCGAAAAACCGCTCGATGTCTTCGAGCGTTTCGCATCGCGAGTGGGGGAGCTTCGTGGCGATGAAGATGCGGTTGCGCAGATCGTTTCGCTCGACGATGATGCCCAGCGCCTCCTCGTTGCCACGGTAGAGATACGCCGTGTCGAAATAGTTGATGCCTTGCTCGACGGCTTGCAGCACCAGCGCTTCGGAGGCTTCCAGATCGATGCGGCCCAGCGTGCTTGAGGGGAGCCGCATACAGCCGAAACCGAGCGCGGACAGGTTGTTGCCGCTTTTGGGGTCTTGGCGATATTGCATGCGGTCTCCTCCGAAGTGTTTGGGTGAGGGACCATTCTATCCGATGATAACCAGTTCCGGGTTCTCGCGGTCGACGACGGCGTTCACTTCGATGGTTGCTCCCAGGTAGCGCTCCATCAGGTTCGCGAATTCCTCGAGTGTGGCCTTCAGATCGTCTACGCGCGAGGGGTCGACGCATTCGATGACCAAGAAGCCGTCGGTCGAGTCGTCCGTCAGTGCCGTACGTTGGCC
>NZ_JAVWUP010000130.1:0-6554 GCF_036667095.1 Gordonibacter sp.
GTTCGCTATCTTGCTGCCTTATCTGCGCAGGTGCTGCATCGAGGGTAGGTACTGTCCGGTGATGCTGGCCGGGTTGGCGGCGATCTGGGCGGGCGTGCCGGTGGCGACGATGCGTCCTCCGGACTCGCCGCCGCCGGGCCCCATATCCACGGCGTAGTCGGCGTTTGCTATGACGTCCAGGTCGTGCTCGATGACTACGACGGTGGCTCCGTGTTCGATAAGGTTCTCGAACACTTCGAGCAAGGTGCGCACGTCGAGCGGATGCAAGCCGATGGTGGGCTCGTCGAATACGAACACGGCGTCTTCCTGTGTGCGCGCCATCTCGCTTGCCAGCTTCAGACGCTGCGCCTCTCCGCCGGAAAGCGCGGGTGTCGCCTCGCCGAGTGTGAGGTAACCCAAGCCCAGGTCATGCAGGGTTTCTAGGCGCGCGTGCACCTTTTTCAGGTCGCCGGTGGTTGACAGCGCCTCGTCGACGCTGAGCGACATGAGCTGCGGCAAGGACAGGCCTAGGCCCTCGGTGCCCTTTCGGCTGCGGTGTATGAAGGTGGCCTCGTCGCTGTAGCGCGATCCTTTGCAGGCGGGACAGGTTATGTTGACGTCGGGCAGGAACTGCACGTCCAAGCTGATGGAGCCGGTGCCGTCGCAGGTAGGGCAGCGTAGTTTCCCGGTGTTGTAGGAGAAGTCGCCCGCTTTGAGCCCCGCTGCCTTCGCCTCGTCGGTGCGGGCAAAGGCGCGACGCAGCTCATCGTGCACGCCTGCGTAGGTGGCGACCGTCGAGCGCACGTTGGTGCCGATGGGCGTGGCGTCGATGAGGTTCGCCCGGCTGATACCTTCGGCCTCGATAAACTTCACGTGGGCGGGTGGCTTTGAGCCGGTCGCATAGGCCCTGAGGGCGGGGATGAGGCTTTCCAGCACGAGGGTTGTCTTGCCAGAGCCCGAAACCCCGGTGACGGCGGTTAGTCGGCCACGAGGGATATCGACGGACAGCGGCTTCACGGTGTGCAGCTCGTCTGTTTCCAGGTGGATGCGCCCCTTGTCAAAGACGGTGCCGGCGGCTAGGCGCTCGTGGACGCGCACCGATGCGTTCCCCGTTAGGAAGGGGCCGATGAGCGTTGCCGGGTTGGCTTCGATTTCCTCAAGGGAGCCTTGGGCCACCACCTGTCCGCCGCTGGCGCCCGCACCCGGCCCCATCTCGATGAGGTGATCGACGTGGGACAGGAT
Organism: Gordonibacter sp.; assembly: GCF_036667095.1. NCBI lineage: Bacteria > Bacillati > Actinomycetota > Coriobacteriia > Eggerthellales > Eggerthellaceae > Gordonibacter > Gordonibacter sp. Next base: position 1,222 of record NZ_JAVWUP010000130.1, read on the forward strand.
ATGCGTATCGTGGTCGACCATGACCACCGAGTTGCCGTCGGCCAAAAGGTCGCGTATGACCTCCAGGAGCCCGTCGATGTTGGAAGGATGCAATCCGATGGAGGGTTCGTCTAAAACGTAGAGCACGCCAGTGGTTCGGTTGCGCACCGCGCGAGCCAGCTGCACGCGCTGGCGTTCTCCGGTGGACAGCGTCGAGCTGGCGCGATCGAGTGAGAGATAGCCCAATCCCAGATCGACGAGGCGTCGGGCCGTGTGCTGGAGCGACTCGCAAATACTTGCGGCCAAAGGGCGCATCTCGCGAGGTAGGGTTGCAGGTACATCATCTGCCCATGCGACCAGATCTTCGAGGGTCTTCTGCGTTGCTTCTGCCAGGTTGATGCCAGCTACGTGCGGGTTGCGTGCCGGTGCTGAGAGGCGCGTGCCGCCGCAGGCGGGGCAGGGACCTTGCGCGAGGAACCGGGCCACGCGCTTGAGGCCCGCCTCGTCCTTCACCTTCGCCAATGCGTTCTCTACGGTATAGACGGCGTTGTAGTACGTGAAGTCCAGCTCGGCAAACGTATCGGACTTCTTTGCCTGGTAGAGGATGTGCTTCTTCTCGGCAGGCCCACGAAAAACCAGGTCGCGCTCTTCTGGCGTGAGTTGGTTGAAGGGGATGTCGGTGCGCACGCCCATCTCTCGGGCGACCTGCTTCATGAGATCCCACATGAGGGTGTTCCATGGCAGCACGGCGCCGTCCTCGATGGAGAGCGTCTCGTCGGGCACGAGCGAGGCAGTGTCCACGGTGCGCACGATGCCTGTTCCCTCGCAGGTGGGGCACGCCCCGTCGCTGTTGAAGGCCAGGCTTTCGGCACCCGGACCGTAGAACTGCACGTTGCACGTGGGACAGGTAATGGGTCGCTCGGCCGCCACGTTGAGAGTGGGTGGTACGCGATGGCCGTTGGGGCATACGTGGCTGCCTGTGCGCGAGAACAGCAGTCGCAGGCTGTTCAGCAGCTCGGTCGACGTGCCGAACGTGCTGCGTACTCCCGGGGTGCTCGGGCGCTGGTGTAGGGCAAGCGCCGCGGGAACGTGGAGTACTTCGTCGACATCGGCGCTGCTTGCCTGGGTGAGGCGGCGGCGCGTGTAGGTGGACAGCGCCTCGAGGTAGCGTCGCGAGCCTTCCGCATAGAGCACGCCCAGTGCCAGCGACGACTTGCCCGACCCTGAGACGCCGGCAATGCCCACCAGCTGGTTCAAAGGGATGTTGATGTCGACATTGCTCAAGTTGTGGACGCGCGCGCCGCGCACCTTGATGTGGGTGGGAGGTGGGAAAGAGCAGGGTGCCTGGGGCTCTTGTGCGTTTGGTTGGTGCATGGTCGTCAAGCCTCGGTATTCTCTTGCTTGGGCTTCGGTGGCGCGCGGTATGGAGTCGTGTGCTCTCATCGTAGTAAACCATATCTTGGACAAGCTGTGGTGTTCGTTGTCGAAACGCTATTTCTCCGGCATTGCGAATACGCTCCGTCGATCCGATATCCCCTGGTAATTTCTTTTCTGCTCCTGAGTGGTGGGCATGCCGACTGACCGACTGAAGGCTTGCGGCGGCGCAGTGAGCCTCTCGGAGCTGCGAACGGTTCCGGGATTTTATTTGCCATGTTCGCCCCGGACTTAGGGTACCTCTTTGTGGCATAATCTTCGACAAAGAGAGAAGGAACTAGTATGGCACGAACAGGTACCCCGTCCACGACGCGTCGCACACTGCACTACTTCTGGCTGGTCACCCGAAAGCACCTCGGGTTGTTTGCGGCGCTCATGACGTCCACGTTTCTATTCGTGGCGCTGTTGTCGTACGGCAACCCCTACGTGATGAGCCTCGTGGTGGACCGTGTGAGTGCGGGCCCTGTGGGCGCGGACGAGGTGTTCACGGTGTTCGGACCTTACATCTTGGCGCTTGTCGGCATCAATGTGGCCGGTCAGGTGGCCAGCAAGCTACAGGACTATACTATGTACCGGCTGCAGATCTCCGCTTCCTACGATCTGGCGACCATGTCGTTCGATGCGCTGTGCAACCAGTCGATGTCGTTTCACTCCAACCGCTTCGGCGGCACGCTAGTCAGCCAAACTACGAAGTTCATGAGCTCCTACCAGTTGCTGCTGGAAACCGTTACGTTCCCGTTTCTGCCGGTGATCTGCTCGGTTGTGTTCACGTGCGCTATCTTGGCACCGCGCGTGCCGGTGTACGTGGCTATTCTTATGGTGCTTTTGGCGGTGTATGCAGGCGTGTCGTATTTCATGTACAAGCGCATTTTGCACCTGAACGAGAGGGCGGCTGGCGCACAAAACCAGCTTTCCGGCGAGCTGTCCGATTCGGTGGCGAATATCTTGGCGGTGAAAACCTACGGACGCGAGGACTACGAGCGCGGGCTGTTCGACCAGGCGAACCGCGAGGTGGTGGCGCGCGACTCCAAGCGCATGTGGGCGTCGCTTACGCGCGGCATCGTGACGGCGTGCATCACCATCGCCATCATGAGCGTGGTTGCGGTGTTTATTGCGGGCGGCAATGCGTGGTACGGCATTACGCCGGGTACCTTGGTGGTCATGTTCACCTACACCTATACGGTCACGAACCAGTTCAACTTCATCAACAACGGCTTGCAGCGCTTCAACCGCGCTTTTGGCGATGCGTCCGGCATGACCGTGATCTTGGACGAGCCGCGCCTGGTGGCCGACAAGCCGGATGCGGAACCGCTTGAGGTGCGCGAAGGTGCCATCGACTTTGCGGGCATTGATTTCTGGTACACCGACGGAGAGGCGCGCACCCAGGTGTTCAACCAGTTCGAGTTGCATATTCCTGCCGGCCAGCGCGTCGGTTTGGTGGGTATGAGCGGGGCGGGGAAGACCACGCTCACCAAGCTTTTGCTGCGGCTGTCCGATATCCAGGAGGGGCGCATCCTTATCGACGGGCAGGATATTGCCGACACGACTCAGCAGTCGCTTCGCCGCCAGATTGCCTATGTGCCGCAAGAGGCCCTGCTGTTCCACCGTACTATCGCGGAGAACATCGCCTATGGGCGTCCGGATGCCTCGCTTGACGAGATCCGCAATGCGGCCCGCCAGGCGAATGCACTTGAGTTTATCGAGCGGTTGCCGCAAGGATTCGACACCATCACCGGCGAGCGCGGGGTGAAGCTTTCGGGTGGACAGCGCCAGCGCATCGCTATCGCGCGGGCGCTTCTGGCGGATTGTCCGGTGCTGGTATTAGACGAGGCCACGAGTGCGCTCGACTCTGAAAGCGAACAGCTGGTGCAAGATGCGTTGGCCACGCTCATGCGCGGCCGTACCGCGATTGTGGTGGCGCACCGCTTGTCAACGGTGGCCAGCCTCGATCGCATCGTGGTATTGGATGGTGGCAAGGTGGCCGAAGACGGCCCGCATGCCCAGCTTATCGAGGCTGGTGGCGACTACGCGAACCTGTGGAGCCGCCAGACGGGGGCGTATCTGGAATAAGGGTGCGGCTACGGTCGCAGTGCTCTCTCGCGGGATCGGCTTCGCGGACGTAGGCGGCTCGCAAATGTTTGAGCCTGAAGGGGGATCTGTCTAGAGAGGCGATTCTGAGCGCTTTTGTCGCGGCGGTTTGACCGGGCTCGCCCGATGCTGTGATGCTTGTTGTGAACTGCGGCTGCACGCCCTGGTTCGAGGTAGAGCACGGCTGGCGCAATGAATGCGCTCTCGGAGTTGGAGCATTGGTGCTGTCGTCCGCACGGTTGATTCCCTGAAAGTTGGCGGAAAATCAGAGATATTCGTCATTGGTTTTAGCATTTTAGCCAAGCGTCTTTGAGTCGTTGTCGTGATCAGGGGTAATGAGCGGCTGCAGATTCGACGCGGTTCTTTGGGTAACGTGGGATAGCTTCGAATGACGAATATCTATCGAAAACTGCCAAAACATCGTAGGTTTCGTGTTCGCCTGGTTAGGTGCTGCGATTCCCTTTTGGGGCACGGTATTGTGCCCGCAGTTTGAGCGGCGGGCAAGGGGGCAGATGGGCTCGAACGCGTGAGCGCAAAGTTATCCGGACGCTGCTGCTGGCGGTGGTGCTGACGACGACGACGGTGGTGGTGGTGTTGATGGGGGTGCTGCTGGCGGCTGCGGCTGCGGCGTTGGTGGGTGCAACGGCATACGTACGTGATCGACCAGGTGCTGCTGGCGGCGGCTGCGGCTGTGGCGCTGGTGGGGCCCTGCTGTTGGGGGGGCGGTGCTGCTAGTAGTCGATAGGGGCGGTGCGGATGATCAAGGCAGCAGTTCCGAGCGAAGCGCCAATTGCTTGTTGGAATAGTCGGCGCAGGTCGGTCTAATTCTTGTACCCAAGTGGCCGGCGAGGATGTGCACCAGCCGGGTGTATTCGCGATAGTTCTTTACTTGGGGCCATGTTGCGGTTATTACGGTGAAGCCGAGGGATTCGATCGCATTGCGGCGTGTGGCGTCGTTTGCAATGCGAGTGGCACCGGTGTGGCAAAGGGTGCTGTCGTATTCGACGGCTACCTTTTTGTCGGGCCAGAGTAGGTCGCATCGAAAGGAAGCTTGGTTGGCATCGCGCCTGTTTCGCTTTCCGAGGACGAGGGGGGCGTTCATTCGCGGTTGCTCGATGTTGCTTCCTCCGCGGGCGTAAGGGAGCGTCAAGAGTGCTGCCAGCATGGATTCTCTCGGTGAGGCTGACCCATCCAGCACATGGGGGAGAGCGGTTCGGGCTGCTTGAGCGCCCCGGATATGTTTTGCCTTGTTCGTGTAACAGTTCAGTTTTGAGAGCGAGGTGAGGGGAAGCCTGTTTCTCATGCCGTAAAACTCATTTTTGTCTGGTGCGTATGTTCCGCAAAACTCGTAGCCGAGATGCACGGTGCGTGAAAAACTCAGAAGCGAGGCCAGGTGGACAAAAGTCAGCTCGGGGCTGGTGATGAGAAGGGGTTCGTCGCAGCCGGGAAGCACGATTGTTCGCAAGGAGCCGTCGGGTAAAGTTTTTGCTTGGTGAATAACGAGGCAAGATGAGTTTTTTCGTCGGCCATCGAGCGCCAAGACATGGATGGGCGGGGAGAAGAGATTGGTATGGGATAGCAGGTATTTTTTCGCCAAGGAGGCGTGCGGCGCTTTTTCGGGGAGGGTTTTGGCGCGACACGTTGCGCGTGCCAAGCCGGCATCGCTGAGCGTCGAGCGCCAGTATTCGAGGGCAGATATGTGGGAGAGAACTACTTTCATGACCGGAGTTTATCACGGAGTATTAGCAGATGAAGGTACAATTTTCCGGTGCTTGAACGGTGCTTGAACGGTGCTTGAACGGTGCTTGAACGGTGCTTGAACGGTGCTTGAA
>NZ_JAVWUP010000130.1:6654-7070 GCF_036667095.1 Gordonibacter sp.
CGGTGCTTGATTTCGTGCGGCGATATCGAGCGAGCGTCGGGTTTGCCGTCGTGTTGCTAACCTGAATAGTTAGCCTGAGTCGTTTTCCGGCGGCGTGTTTTACGACCTGCATTTCTCCTTCCGGAACTCCGTGAACCCGAGGCGCCCTTACGTGCGGGGATACCTCGGATTCACGGTTCAAGCCGATGGAGCTGCAGTGCCTGGTCACAGCTTAATCCATGAAATGAACGGTCGCGTTGTTTGAGGCTGTTGTTTGAGCACCCGCATCAAACGCGTCTCTCGCCTTGTCGAGGGATGCGCGCGCATCTGCAAGCAGATGCCGGACCGCAGGCAGCTTCTCGGAAACCGATGCGAATCCTGCGCTTTCGGCAAGATGTGCCGCTTTGTGTGACCATCGATGCTTGAGTACCACGCGA
>NZ_JAVWUP010000131.1:0-7066 GCF_036667095.1 Gordonibacter sp.
CGAGGGCATCAACGACACCGTAATCGAAGCGGACGGGGCACGAGTCGAGAAGTATCAATTGCGACGAGGAAAGCATTCTGGCTCTTCCTCGCGAAACCGCGCCATCCATTTATAGAGGGACGACTTGCAGACATGGTTGAGGCGACACCATTCTTTGTGAGTAGTAACCCGCTTCGGTACCATCAATCAACAAAACTTGGTACCGGCGATCAACGGACTTGGTACTACGAGTAAACCGAATTGGTACCGCTTCAGCACCGCCTAGAATTTCATACCCCGTAACGTGATCATCGCTTCTGGCGTGGTCATCGGCCTTTGCTGCATCGCTTGCTCGCAGGTGGTTGACTATAATGCATGGCTCGTCATCAGATTCATCAACGGCCTGGCATACGGCGCGCAGCTCGGCCCTGTGGTCACGATTGCTGCCGATCATTGGGCGGGAAAGCATCAGAACACCGCTACGGCATTCATTCTCTCGAGCTTTCCGATTGCAGGTCTTTCCGCATCGTTCGTCACCAAGACGTTCGCGGGCGACTATACGATGGTTTGGCTTGTGTGCGGCCTCGTCATCATCCCTGCTCTGCTCATGCTTTTCGTTCCGAGCGACAAGCTCAGCGCCGAGCAGGTTGCTTTGCAGGCTAAGAAGGGTGAAAGCGTCGGTTTCGGATCCATTTTTGAGGGTAACCTCAAGTTCGTTACCGTTTTTGCTATCATCGTGAGCTTTATGAACATGGCGGGCGTTTGGGCGCTCGGCACATGGCTGCCCTCTTGGCTTATGAACGAGCGCGGTCTAACCACTGAGATTATGGCTAACTTCTCTATGGTCAACTACTTCGGCGGTTTTTTGGGCTACTTCTTCTGGTCTTGGTTGGGCAAGAAGATTACCAATCCCAAGTCTCTCATCGTAGGCTACTTTGCGACTGCGGCGGCTATGGTTGTCTATATCATCATGCCCGGTACCGACCTGCTGTTCTACTGGGGTCCTGTCGTATATTTCTGCCAGGCTGTTAACGTTATGTGTTCCATTACCTTCGCAGCTGCGTTCCCTCGTCTCATCAGGGCGTATGGTGCTGGTACTTGCTTTAATGTTGGTCGTATCGGCTCCATCATCTCACCTTATACCACTGCTGTTATCGGTGCCGCTCTCGGCCTCACTGCTGGTTTGGCTACCGTTCCGATATTCTATGCGGTGGGTGGTCTGTTCGGTTTCGGTCTTAACCGCTTCGTAAAAAAGCAGGAGAGTCTCGAGTCTCAGGAGATTCTTGAGCCTGACGGGGAGTCTGATGGGGGCACCGAGAAGTAAGCTCGTCGTTTTGGTCGGCGGCAGCGTGAGGGTGCGGGCAATGGGTACCGCAGCGCGCGCCGCCGGTCTTTGTCGGTATATATCGAAGTGCGTGCAGCGGGTTTAATCCCGCCCGCACTCCCAAGATAGAAATTGGGAGGGTAGCATGAAAAACGATGCGTTTTACATTGCAAAGGGGTCTCCCGGAACAAAAGCACGTTGGGCAGTTGTTGCTTGCTGCGCCGCAGCGTACTTCTTCGATTCCTATGACATGTATATTCTAGGAATCACGATGCAGAGTATTCTCGGTGATCTGAATATGACGACGGCTCAAGGCGGCTTGCTCTCGTCGGCTACAATGCTCGGAGCCGTTATCGGCAGCGTGTTTTTGGGGCGCTTTGCTTCGAATTGGGGCAACAAGCTTTGCCTTGTGGTGTGCACTGCCTGGATCGGCATTGGCTCGCTTGCCGTTGTCTTCGTATCCAGCTTTCCGGCGTGGTTCGCTTTGCGCGTTTTTACGGGAATGGGCATTGGCGGTATCATGGGTCCTATTCATGCTCTCATTTGGCAGCATTGGGCTCCCGGGCACCGCGCGAAAATTACAGGCGTGACGTTTTCTACGTTCCCGATTGCGGGTATCGCTGCAAGCTTTATGGGTAAGCTTATGCTCGTTGTCGACTTCAGGTGGATATTCGTTACCGCGGGTCTTTCGCTTGTGGTTGCTCTTATTGCCCAGTTCGCCATTCCCGATGATCGGCATCTAGTTCCTGCTTTCCAGGCAAAGACATCCAAGAACGTCGAGAAGGTCAAGCTCAACGAGATCCTTGTGGGTAATTACAAATGGATCACGCTGTTTGCCATTTTTGCCAGCTTCAGCAACATGGCTGCTTGCTGGGCGATGAATACCTGGATTCCGTCTTGGCTCATGACTGATCGCGGCTTCGACATAAGTCAGATGACGAATTTCTCGATACTAAATTACTTCGGCGGCTTGGCGGGATACCTCATTTGGGGTGTTGTAGGATCGAAGGTTGGTTCTGGCAAGGCGATGGTTGCTGCCTATGCGCTATCGGCGGTGGCGCTCTTGGCCTACATAGCGTTGCCGGGCGGTAACTATCTGCTTGTACTCGGGCCGTTGTTGTACTTTGGCCAGGGCGGTTGCGGATGTCTCAATTCGATTCTTTTCGCAGAGGCCTATCCCGAGCGCACAAGGGCTTACGGATCTGGTACAACGTTCAACGTTGGGAGAATCGGTTCTATTATCTCGCCCTATTCGGTTGCCCTTGTAGGAGCAAGCTGCGGCCTTACGGCAGGCTTGCTCATGGCACCGGCATTCTTTGCGTTCGGCGTTGTGGTGTCGATTGGATTGAACGGCGTACTACGCAAGCAGAGGACTCTCGAGGCTGCTGAAGCCGATCGACCGTAGGGTGCATTGCGTTTATCGCGGCTTGGGCGCGAATTGGGTTTGGGCGCGACTCTTGAATATATGAAGGGAAGTATGGGATGGAAACTTTTGAAGCGATTTTTGGCCGCAGGTCTATCAGGGATTACTCCGATAAGCAGGTTCCGGTCGACGTGGTGCGCAAGATATGCAATGCGGGCCTTTTCGCCGCTAGCGGAAACGGCATGCAATCGACGATCGTCGTTGCGGTGAGCGACAGGGGTGTGCGCGAAAGAATGTCGGCTTTGAACGCAGCGGTTCGTGGTCAGCAGAGCGATCCGTTCTACGGCGCTCCTGTTGTTTTGACGGTGCTTGCTAAGGTCGATACGGGCACCTATCTGCAAGATGGTAGCCTCACCATGGCGACGCTTATGCTCGCTGCTCGAGCGGAAGGCTTGGGCTCGTGCTGGGTGCATTGCGCCAAGGAGCAGTTCGAAGGGGAGGAAGGCCAGGCTTTTTATGACGAGCTTGGCATTCCCGAGGGATATGTGGGAATCGGAAACTGTATTGTGGGATATCCTGCCGAAGGCTTCCCCAAGGCAGATGCTCGTCATGAGGGTCGCATGATCGAGATCGCGTAAAACGCTCTGGGAGGAGGTCTTCATGAAGTACGAGTATGTTCTGTTCGATTTGGATGGGACGCTCACCGATCCTGAGGAGGGCATAACGCAGTCCATTCGATACGCCCTCTCTTCTTTTGGCATCGAGGAATATGATCGCGCCAAGCTGCGATCGTTCATCGGGCCTCCTCTGAAAAGTTCTTTCCAAGAGGTTTACGGTATAGGTGATGATCGGATCGATCTTGTTATAGCTAAGTATCGTGAGCGCTTCGCAGTTAAGGGCTTGTATGAGAACGCGGTTTATCCTGGGGTGGAAAAACTGCTCGTCTCGCTCAAGGGAGCGAGGGCCTCTATTGCGCTGGCTACCTCGAAGCCTACGGTGTATGCGCTGCGTATCCTAGAGCATTTCGGTCTCGACGGATACTTTGACTTTGCTCTCGGCAGCGAACTGAATGGCACGCGTACCGCGAAATCCGACATTGTTGCCGATGTTATCGCCCATTTCGCCGAGGCAGATCGTGCGAAGTTCGTCATGGTGGGTGATCGAAGCCATGATATGGTTGGCGCAAGGTCGAACGGAATCGATTCCATTGGCGTACTTTACGGTTATGGCCTGCGCGATGAGTTCGTCGCAAACGGAGCGACGCATATCGTCGAGTCTGTCGAAGAGCTTTCGCGCCTTCTTTGCGAATAACGTCTTGTGTGATTAGCCTGCATCTTTAGGATTCTAGCTTCTCCGTTAGAAGTCGTAGTGCGCAGAACATATCTGCCGTTTGAAACAGGTTGTAGTCCGACGGGCCGACCTTGCGAACTTTGATGCGGGGAATGCCCGTGCCGTATGACTCGATGTCTCTCGAGCGGTAGAACGCTTTCGTGATGAGCGCGTTGCGGGTTTTCGAGGAAGTGCTTGTACCCGCAAGGTGTTCTTCGGGGTCCTGCCCCTCTATGAATCAACTGGGGGCTCAGGATTTCCGCCGCATCGTTGAAGATGTCGATCTGCACACTGCCGACAGAAGTCCAATCACGGTGAGCGAAGGCGTTCATTAATGCTTCCTTAACTGCTTTGGTGGGAAGCTCGGGAATCTCGTCGCGCGGACCGCTGTCGTTTATCACGAATCGGCGGCGCGTGTTGTTTAGGATGTAGGCCGCCGCTTTGTTCACCAAATCAAATACGGTTCCTTCTTCTTGGTGCAAGTTGAGGATTTCGGTACGCGAATGGGTTGCCAGGATGCCCACCTTCAGGCGAATGATCTTGGACGGACAGAACAGCGCGTCAGCAGCATTGGTGAGCCCGTCGTTGCGCAGCAGGCCCAGGCGGCTGAGCACGTCTTCGGCAGCGGTAAACTCGAAGGGGATGCGCCCTTTGGCGTTACCTCGCTTCACATATGCGCGAAGCGTTTCCTCATCCACATCAGATATCGGCCTGCCGGGCATGCGTCCGTCCCACGGATCCTTTGCCTCGATGCGCACAGCCATTGCGGCTTCAATTTGCGCAGCCGTCATGATGATGTCTTCGTCGGCAGTGCGTATGCGGTAAGTTCCCTTGCATGCATAAGGAGCTTCGCTGCCTTGGAAAGCCATTCGTATGTAGTCATGTCCCTCATCGTCCGAAAGCGTTTTATTTCCGGGATGATTCTGGGCTCGATGGACGAGCCGATCGCTTGGCTGATCTGGCGAAGGGTTGATTCGGCAACACCCGGTCCCCGCGACCAGAAACTACAGGTCGGAAGCTGAAAACGTCTCCGGCCTTTTTTGTTTCTTGCGGTACCTAGCGAGTCGGAAGGCACGGCCGCGTTGTTACTCGATCAGACGGGGTATGCCGTTCACACAGACAATGTTCGACAAATCCGTAATGGCGGCTATGACGTAGTTGCAGTCTTTGTCGTCACCGGGGATGCGGCTGAGGCGGACATACCTCCATGCGGGTTGCTTCATTTCGGGCAATTGTATTTGGTAGAGGTACTCCGTCGCCTCGCCTGTATCGGCGGTGAAGATGATCTTCTGCTGCAGTCCGGGCAGATAGCTTTTCACGACGTAGGTGAGCAGCCAGGCCTGATTGGTTGCGGCGAGTTCTTCGGTGTACCCCATGCTTTTGAAGTAACTCGGACTGTCGTAGACGACGCTGATGCTGCGCGGCTCCTGCTTGTCCACCTTGCCAAGTGCGATGCCGGCATCCATGTGCTCGAGCAGGGAATGCAGTTGCACGAGGCCGAGGTCCTTCTGCTTGGGGGCCTTGTTCGCCATGCTGTCGGCTTGATCCACGGAAACGATATGGTACTGACATTTGCCGGCGCGTTTTGCCAGATAGAGCGCTTCGTCAGCCTGCTGGTAGAGCTTGTCGAAGGCGCATCCGCCTCGGGTGAGGGCAACGCCGACGCTTGCAGAGATCTCAGCATGCTGGTTATTCCGGATGCAGAACTGAAGGGTGCTGACAACGCGGTCGGCAAGACGTATGGCGTCGTACTCGTTGCATAGGGACGAAACGAACGCGACGAACTCGTCGCCGCCGAGTCGACCGATGATGCCTTCGGCGTCGAATGCCTGCGTGAGGGCATCGGCAGTCTGCCGCAGCACGGTATCCCCCTGCTGATGGCCGAAGGTATCGTTGATCAGCTTGAAATTATCCAGGTCGATGATGAACAGTGCCAGGAGTTCGCCCGGCTGAGCGCGGTCGAGCCTTCGTTCTATATCGCTCTCCATAGCAGAGCGATTGAGTATCTGCGTCAGAGGATCGCGCAGGGCAATGTGGGCAAGGCGTTCGAACTCTTTGTGCTGCTGGTCGATGTCGGCGTAGGCTATGACGAGTAGGATGTCGTCAGTTGAGGGGTGGCGGTTCATGCGTACGTTGGCGCGCAGCCATAGTTCCTCGCCCGCTTCGCTCATGATGCTGTACTCGAGGGTGTCCTCGTGGACGTTGCTGGAGAACAAGTTGATAAGGCGGTTGCGATCGAAGAACTCCAGATACTGAGCACGGAACGTATCGGTTGCGAGCCGCCGGGCACCGTAATGCACGAAGGCGTCGTAGGAAGCCGCGTCGTCGCCTTCGCGGCGATAGAAGGACGTACCCTCTTGGAGATCCACTTCGTTTTTCGTGATGTTCGCTTCCGTGTAGAGAATGCTCTCCTCGAGAAGCGCCGAGAGTCCTGAACGCCATTTTGCGTACTTGAACTGGAGCTCTCGCTCTGCCGAGTTTTCGTGGAACGTAAGGATGGCGTGCGTTGGTTCCCCCTGGTCGTCATAGATGAGCGCGTAGTCGGCATGATGCCAACGATATTCGCCGCTTGCGAGGCGGATCTTCGCATCGGCGGAACCGGACGGCTTGCCAGCTATAGCGTTGGTGAACAGGCTGCGGTAGGCATCTACGGTATCTTCCGAGACGAAGCTGCGCGCGATGACGGATTCGGGAACGTTCTCCTCGATGATGGGAACGCCGTAGAGCTTTGGCGCGTTGTAAAAGCGCTCTGCCACCCGGGTGCTCAGGTTGTAGCGCATGATTTGTACGCCGCTCTGAATGGCGATGGCCTGCAACTCTTGGCGTGAGAGCCCCGCCCCGCGTGCGGATGTTCCACCGGCGGGTTTCGCATTAGAAGGATCGTTTTCGTGTGTCATCTTCAACCTTTCAACCTAACGCGGTCGAGACGCTGGGCAAAGGACTGAGCCTGCTTGGGGGACGTGTAGCTGCTGCGCGTGCCGTTGCTGGCTCAAGAGGTGGAAACATACGTTCATTATACTTGTTTCGCATGCTGAGGAATGGTGGGTTTGCATTCCGTGATGTGGGGTTGA
>NZ_JAVWUP010000132.1:0-7020 GCF_036667095.1 Gordonibacter sp.
CCGCCCACAAGCGCGTTCAAACACAAGGCAACCGGCACGAACGGCGTACTCCACGTGATCACCGTCCTGCTTGCGTAGGCGAGCGCTATCGAGGCCAAAAATACCAGCGAGGCCGCAATTGCCAGTACGAGAAGAATGTTCAGCACCCTTGGCTTGGCGTGCTCTGCGTGCTGATAGAGCCAATGCGACCCTGACGCGCCAAGGAAGAGCACGGCTGCGCATACCTCGTTCGAAAGCGGGCTCTGCCCCACGCGCGTGAACACGTACAGCGCATTGTCGGGATTGCCCAGATGGGTCGCCGAGGCCACCAAACCCACCAAGGACACCAAAAAGGGCATGAGAAGAGCTTTGCTCACCCGCAGACGCTCGTCGCCTTTGGCTCGGAGGGCAACAAACGCCATCAGGCCATACGCGAGGGCACCCGACGGAGCTAAGGTGGTGAACAGCACCAGCGTTATCTCGTTGAAAGCTGTCTCGAACCCCATCATCGCACCCCCCTTCCCCCGCAGCAGCAAGGCCCTCTACCCAACTGCGTGAATCCATGATCAATAACTTAATTCAAAAGACTGCATTAAACCAAGGCGACACACCAGGTCGTAAAACTTTTCTCGGCAACAAATCAACCTTTAGTCTAAGAGAGCCATTCAATATAGCCAGCAAACCCACTAACCCCGCCGACCAAGCAGAACAATTCTTTGCCTACCGATAGAATCGCGGGCAGATTACCTCAAGGCTCCGCTTCTGACGTATGCCTTCGAGCGTAGTTTTCGTCAAGCGCGCCAGCCCTTCATAGAAAGGATGATCGGCAGCATCGGCCAATTCGTCGAGAAAATGCGGTGCCCACGTAAGCAGGTGAAAGCGCAGATACTCGTCCAGGTCATGTGGCTGATTGCAGGCTAGAAACGCCATGAGCGCCAGCATCAGCCCGATATGATCCTCCGGCGTACGCTCGTCGCTTCGACGCTCGACCCCCCGAGCGCGCATCCAAGAGCGCAGCTCCAAGGTAGATGCACCGAATACGACACATTCCCGATCGGTGTACACCGATCCCCAAGGCGGGGCAGGCTTGGGTGCCGGGCCCACGAACAGCCGACGATATTCCCACATCAAGGCATCATCGGCCTTGAAGCATTCTTCCAAGGCGCAGCTTGGGGCCAATCCGTCCACCATAAGGGAAAGCGCCCGGCCTACTTCTCCCTTGTCGGCGAAGGGCCATTCGAGGACAGCCGCCTCGACATCAAGCATCGCCATCGCCGCAAAGGAGCCTTCCGCCTCCCCCGTACGAGGATCTTGCAGGAAGAACGGTGCGAGCGTGGTTCCCACGAAGGCGACAGCTTCGAGCGCCTCGTTCTCTTCGATTGCTTCATCCATGATGATCCCCTTTATACGATCTCGCGTTTATTGCGAACGAAGCCTTGCGCGAGCACGGTTTCTTTGTCTTTTTCCATGCAGATCGGAAGCGTTATCGTCAGGTTCGGAGCCGTCTGGCCGGAATCAGGCAGCGGAGGCAGATCGGCCAGAGCCCCGTAACGTTTCCGCATATCTACCATAAGCCCAAAGTCTAGGGCACGCAGGGGGCAGGCTTCTACGCATATCGGTGCAAGGCCCTGGTCAACCCGATCAGAACAGCCGTCGCACTTCACGCTGTGGCCGACAGAGCGGTCCACTCTTGGCGCATGGTACGGGCACGACAGCGCGCAGTAGCCGCAGCCGATGCAGCGATGGTCGTCGACGCACACCAAGCCCCGCTCGTTTTTATGCATGGCGCCGGTAGGACATACTTCCATACAGGCGGGGCTGGAGCAGTGGTTGCACGCCGAGGATACGTAGAAGGCGAAGCAATCCTGCCTCCATAGGCCGTCCTGGTCCTGCACCCACTCCCCACCTGCGAATTCATATACTTGGCGAAACGATACCGAGGGATCAAGGTCATGGTAGTCTTTGCACGAGAGCATGCACGTCTTGCACCCCGTGCAGCGCTTCGTATCAAAATGAAAACCGTGCTGCTCCACCTTGCTCCTTCATTGCCCCGACCTATCAGCACCACGCAGTCTAGCGCATCAGCGCGGATGCCGCACGCTTCGGGCAGCATCCGCGCTTCAGTCGAACCAAGTTTTACGCGATCTCGCGCTCGTTGAGCACCGATCCCGACGTGTCGTCGAACGGCTTCGCGCCCGCCGGTTCGGTGATAACTAGGTTCGGGCTGGTTTCGGAAGAGTCGGGCAAGGGCGCCACAGCCGCGACGTCGCCGTACTTTGCACGCAGATCAGCAATCTCGCCACAATCCAAGGCACGCAGGGGGCAGGACTCAACGCAGATGGGCTGCTTTCCCTCTGCAATGCGATCGGCGCACAGGTCGCATTTCACGCTCTTCTTCTTTTCTTCATCTACTTTGGGAGCACCGTAGGGGCAGGTGATAACGCAGGTACCGCACCCGATGCACTTCTCCGGATCGGATGTCACGATACCGGTCTTGGAATCTTTCGAGATGGCGCCCTGCGGGCACTTTGCCATGCACAGCGGGCTGTCGCAGTGGTTGCAGGCAACGGATACGTAGTAGGTGAACACATCGTTGTTCCAGAGCCCATCGGCCTGGCTCCACGACCCTCCGCCGTACTCGCACACTTTGCGGAACGCCATGTCGGCGGACAGGTCTTTGTTGTCCTTGCATGCCAGCACGCACGTCTTGCACCCCGTGCAGCGCTGGCCGTTGAAATGAAAACCGTACTGAGTCATGAGTCGGACTCCTTTTCGATCGAGGGTAACGGGGCTTCTCGCACGGCCAGGCTCTAAGCCTTCTTGACCTCAACGAGATTGGTGTGTTGCGGATTGGCTTTCGCCAAAGGCGTCGGACGCAGCGAAGTCAGCGTGTTGATGCAGCCGCCCTTGTCCACCTTGTCGCCCGCCATATCCGCATCGTGCCAAGCGCCCTGTCCCATCGAGACCACGCCCGGCATGATGCGCGGCGTCACCTTTGCCACGATCTCGACGATACCGCGATCGTTGAACACCTGCACGGTACTTCCGTCTTTAATGCCACGCACTTCTGCGTCGACGGGGCTGATCCACAGCTCTTGCGGGTTCGCCTGTTTGAGCACGTCGATGCAGCCATAGGACGAATGGGCGCGGGCCTTGTAGTGGTAGCCCGGCATCTGCAACGGGTACTGCGCATGCAGCGGGTCATCCCAGCCTTCGGCACCGGGGGCGTACACCGGCAGCGGGTCGATGATGTCACCCGCGGCCAATTCCCAGGTTGCCGCGATCTCAGCCAACTGCTCGGAGTATATCTCGATCTTGCCCGAGGGGGTCTTAAGCGGGTTCGCAACCGGATCGGTACGGAAGTCCTTGAGAGCCACCTGGTGTCCGTCGGGATCTTTTCGGCGATAGACGCCCATCTCCTTCATCTCGTCGAACAACGGCAGGTCGGAGTCCTCCTTGCAAGCCTCCTCATAGCAGAACTTGAGCCAGCCTTCTTCGTCGCGCCCTTCGGTAAATTCTTCTTCCTTGCCCATGCGCTTGGCAATCTCGCGCAGGTCGGCGTACAGCGTGCGACGCTCGAACTTGGGCGACGTAACCGCCTCGCCCATAATGATGAAGCCCATGTTGCCGGCGTAGTCGTTCGACACGAAGTTCGGCTGCTCCACGGGCATGAGGTCGGGCAGCAGCACATCGGCATACTTGGCGGAATCGGTCATGAACGTTTCCCATACCACGATGAACTCGCACTTGCTGTCGTCTTGCAGTATCGCGTGAGTACGGTTGATGTCGCTGTGCTGGTTCGTGATGGTGTTGCCGGCAAAGTTGAAGATCATCTTGATGGGAACCTCAAGCTTGTCCTTGCCGCGCACGCCATGAGCCAGTTTTGTCATCTCGGTACCGTGATCGATAGCGTCGGTCCAGGTGAAGGTGGCGATCTTCGTTCCGACCGGATTGTCGCCCGTCGGAACCTCGAACGCCGAGAAATAGAAGCCGTCCAAGTCGGAGCCCGTGTTTCCCCCGTTGATGCCCACGTTACCCGTCAGCACCGGCAGCATACAGATGGCACGCGCCGTCTGCTCGCCATTCGACTGGCGCTGCGGCCCTTTACCCTGGTAGATTGCACACGGCTTCGCCGTGCCTATTTCGTGTGCCAGCTGCACGATCGTGTCGGCAGCAATGCCCGTGATAGCCTGAGCCCAAGCGGGTGTCTTCTCGATGCCGTCCGCGCCTTGTCCCCCGATGTAGGCCTTGTACGATTTGCCCTGGCCCTTTGCAGACTCCGGCATCGTATCCTCGTCGTAGCCGATGCAATACGTGGCCAAGAATTCATGGTCGACGAGGTCCTCTTCGATAAGCACGTGTGCGATTGCATCGACCAGCGCCGCATCGGTGCCGGGACGGATGGGAATCCACTGATCGGCACGCGAGGCCACCGTATCGCTGTAGCGCGGGTCAATCACGATAACCTTCGCCCCGCCCTGCTCGAGCGCCTGCTCCAGGTGGTAGGTAGGACCGGCGCCGCCGGCCTTGGTCTCGACGGAGTTCTCGCCGAACATCACCACGAGCTTCGCATTCACGATGTCCGAGTTCGAATTGGCCGTGCGCTTGCCGTACAGGTACGGCAGCGCGGCAGAAATCTGGGCAGAGCTGTAGCTGCCGTAGCGACCTAGGCATCCGCCGCTCAAATTGATGAAGCGGGAAAGGAACGACCCGATGTTGCTGGCATTCACGCCCGAAGCGTAGTGGTTCCAAATGGCCTCGGGACCGTACTGGTCCAGGATGCGCTGATAGTTTTCAGCGATGAGATCATAAGCCTCGTCCCAGGAAATCTGCTCAAACTTGCCTTCCCCGCGCTTTCCAACCCGCTTCATGGGGTAGCTCAAACGGTCGGGGTGGTTGATCCAGCGGCGGATTGAGCGCCCGCGCAGGCAAGCGCGAATCTGGTGATCGCCATACTCGTCGTTGCCCGTGTTGTCGCTTTCTACCCACGTGACCTCGTCGTCCGATACATGCAGCCGAAGCGCGCAGCGACCTTCGCAGTTGACAGAGCAATGCCCCCAGGCCACCTTCTCTTCGACAGCCTTGCCTTTGTCCACCTCTCCTGTCGCCTGAGGCGCGCAGCCGAACAAGGCACCGCTCCCCAACGTTGCAGCGCCCAAGCCCGCGAGCGCCGACCCCTTCACGAACGTACGGCGAGAAACAGCATGTTCCTTCGTTTCCGTCATGTTCCCTCCTTGCTTATCCTGTCCGCCTTCGAACCACTGCCGACACCTGCGAGATGTCGGGTAAACAGGGCGCATTGTAGGCTGATGAACGGAAGAGCGTGTTACATAAAACATGTACATTTTTCATTTTAGCTGGTCAAAACCTTATCATCTTGAAAGACTGCCAGAAATTCCAGCATACGCCCCAGCCCTCGCACCACTATACTGGTTCTTGTTGAATCCGAAAAACAATACCGCGAGCGCCGACCAAAGGGGAGGGTCCGTGAACGCAGCGACCATACTGCGCGCATTCAAGCCGAACACCACCTTGTTCGGCTATGCGTCGTTCCTTGCCGTGAACGCGACCGGCGCTTGGGGTGGCTTCTTCCCTTTTCTGCCGATGAAGCTCCAGGAGCCGCCGATACTGCTTTGGTTCTTCCTCGTCCAGTCGCTCGTTTTCGCCGGGTGCTTTTTTCTGAGCGTCGCGGGAGCCTACCGATTTCCCGGCCCAACACGGCTGTTCATCGTGCGGCTTTCGGCCATTCCGTACCTGCTCGGCTGGTTTTGCCTCATTGGCTCTATGTACTTCGACCAGTGGGTACTACCGCTCGTTATCGCCGGAGGCGGGTTTATCGGCATCGGGTCGGCAGGGTTCTATATGCTGTGGCAGCGCCTGTTCGCAAGCCTTGACTCTGATGCCGGCAATCACAACCTTATTCTGGGAACCGCCTACGCATCGCTGCTTTACTTCGCCCTACATCTTGTTCCGCATGCGATTACGGTGTATCTGATCCCCTTGGTAATCACGCCCTTCTTCGCCTTAGCGATATCCCTGAAAAGTCGCGAGATCGACTTCAATCAGCCCATGTTCGAGGATATACCCAAAAAGAACAAGGGTGTCTACCGACGGGCGATATCCAACCTGGCAAGACCAGCCCTGTGCGTCGGATCGCTGGGATTGTGCGCAGGGCTCATCCGAGCGTTGGCCATCGATGATCCCTCGATAGGGGCGCTCGTGAACGTGCTTTCCATGGGTGCCTCGCTGGTCACCGCCGTCGTCTTTCTGGTGCTGTGGCAATTCAAAAGCGTGCGGCTCAATGTCGTGTCGCTGTTTCGCGTCGTGTTTCCGGTAATCATCACCGGCTTCGTCTTACTGCCGTTCCTTGGAAACGCCTACGCCCAATGGCTGGCGGCAATCTTGTACGCGGCGTACAGCGTTGCCATTATGCTCATGATGATCCAATGCGCCCAGTCGTCGCGCGACCACGGAACGAACCCCGTGTTCGTCTACGGTTTCTTCGGCGGCATCGTCTACATTCTCCATGATGCAGGATTTATCGGCGGAACGATTGCCGGCCAAGTAGCCGTTCCAGGTCTCACTTCATACGCTATCGTCGCGATTGGCGCAGGGTACATCCTCGGCTTCATGTACTTTTTCGGACAAGGAGGGTTCCAGAATGCCGTGCGCAACAGCGCACCTCTCGTGCCTGATGTCGAGCTCGTGTCGCTTGCCCCGGCAGGCAGCGCCATACCAGGAGGAACAAGCGACGCGACCCGCGTGAAATCCGGCCCGAGGAACGAATCCGCACGCATGCTGCACCCAGCCCAAAGCACCAAGGCCAATGAAGAGCCCTTCTATCACGACCGCGTTTCAAAGCAGGTTGCCGCCATCCGCCAAGAATATCGCCTGAGCGCTCGAGAAGCCGAAGTCATGGAGCATATCGTGCGCGGCAAGACCGTCGTGCGCATCGCCGAAGAACTGGTTATCTCTGAGAATACGGTGCGCATGCACTCGAAGCGCATCTATGCCAAATTGAACGTGCACAAAAAACAGGAG
>NZ_JAVWUP010000133.1:0-6998 GCF_036667095.1 Gordonibacter sp.
CAGAGGAGCTGGCATAATACAGCATTTCATCACGTACGCAAGCGCGCATAACTAAAAAATTACTATCGGTGATGCCTTTAGGGCAGCCTGCCAACACCCGAATGGTAAACATGGCGAACCATGAACCACAACGCCTAAATAGACTTTCCTTATGGATATGAAACTTAGCAAACACCACATCCACGCCATCTTCCAACCCCTTGATAAGGGCCAGACATTGCGAAGGATGCGTCTGCATGTCATCGTCCATAAGCAACACCGCATCACCGGTAGTCTCATGAAGACCAGCCATAATGGCATTATGTTGCCCGAAGTTACGCATAAGATCGATGCCCTTTATGCGAGTATCCTCTTCGCATAGCTTCTCGATAGCTTGAAAGGTTTTGTCGCGAGACCCATCATTTACCAGAACAAACTCGTAGTCATACCCGCTCGCCACAAGCTCGGCACGTGTCTGGAAAACCACGTCAGCAATAACCTTTTCGGAATAGTAGCAGGGTATGACAACCGATATTTTCATAAACTCCCTCGTCTTGCCTTGGCGTCGATGTGCGTATTCTTTATCCGATTAGGCGGGCAGTTCGTTGGGTAAAACGAGCTGGCGGCCCTCGGCATCCTTAACCGAGAACGAGGCGAATACCGTCCGGGTCGCTTCGTCAAGCTGCTCTCTCGATGAAGCCTGCAGGTAAGCTCGCGCCACGTAAGGCTTACCCCCTCGCCCCTCGGTCATAACCTCTCCCTCACCATAGTAGACAAGCCATTCCCGAGCCCCCGCTGCCTCGAACACCTCATGCGCCGTCCCCAGGTCAACCGGATCACCACCGCGCGTATGGAAGTACACGCCGCAGCAGCAAGAAGAGAAGGCAAGGGGGTCATGCGCAGATAAACGAGGAGCGACATCATCGCCAAGGGCTAGATCGAGCAAGAGGTCCTCCACCGCCAACCCGCTGGCGTATTCCAAAAGCTCGTGCTCGTAGCCAAATATACGGCCAGCTACTTCACAGATACGCACGCCCTCGCCAGGCGACCAGAAGAACTGGATACAGAGAGGACTGTTGAGCAGGCCAAGATAATCGGCGATACCTTGGGCGTAGCGGGATGCTTCATCGATAACATCAGCAGTAAAGCGACTGGGATAGACGATGCGACTCACATGAGGAACCTCGCGTGGGCCACGCCAGGTTTTTTCGCGGTCGGCGATGGACAGAACATGCACGCGTCCGCCTACCACCCAACACATCATATTGAATTCGTGACCGGTGTCATATTCCTCAACGAGAGCCTGATCATGACCCTCGGATGCCAGATGGTCAGCAAACGCTCTTGCATCCTCCGCACTCTGAGCAACGCAAAGATCATAGGAACCATAGCCATTGAGGGGCTTTACGACACAAGGAAAACGCAGATCGGCGAGATCGTCGCCATCGTTGCGCGTAGGCACCGTCCTTCCCGCAGGATGAGGTATACCCAGATCGTCGAACATGCGCTTCATAAGATTTTTGTCGCGCAGGTAGTCAAGCGCTTCAAGCGAACACGTGGCGGGGAGCCCCACTGCGTGAGAAGCAAGGCATCCCGACTCGAAGAGGATGTCGGAAAAAGAGGCCACCAGCACATCAATATGCTGCTTACGGCATAACTCAGCCACCGCATCTCGATTGCGAATGTCGACCAAATAGGATTCGTCGGCAAACGCGCGGGCGGGACCGTCGGCGTAGCCATCGGCAACAATCGCCCGACAGCCCCGCTCGCGAGCCCTCTGAACGAGAAGGCAGAATTCATGCATCGAACCCAGCACCAGAAGCCTTGGGGAAGTTTGTTTGTTATGCATCGCGAGAAGATCCTTCTTCGATCGAGGGTCGTGCGGGCTTCGCTTCGATGGCCTTGCCCCGATGTTTTCGCCCTGCATAAAACACCGCAACGGCCGCAAAAGCACAAAGCCCTACCGAAGTAAGTACCATACCTTCGAGCAAGCCCGGCGTCATGTACCGTAACTCTATATCATGGCTCCCTGCTTCCAATTCAAGCGCCATAAACGCGGTGTTCGCGCGCTTGAGGGGAACCTCCTCGCCATCAACAACCGCCGTCCAGCCTTCCGAGTAAGGCACGCTGAAGAACACGGCCTTCGGTGCGTCGAGGTTAACGTTTGCCGTAATCTTATTGGTGTCGAACGCGAGGTCATGAACAGGGTCGGCCTTTAGCGCTTGGGTTTGCGCGCTGAAAGCCTCCATCGGTTGACATACCACCGACATCTCGTCGAAATGATACTCACCTTTTACATCAAACCGAATATTCACCGTGGCCTGGGACTCAGAGGAGTAGCCCATGTTTACCAGCCACTCGTCTTTACCGCCGTACATATGCCAGTCGTTATCAGAATTTTCGATTGTGCGCACGCCTGACCCCTTATCAGCAGTGAGCGTAATTCGATAATCCGTCGGCGCACTCCATTCAAGATTTTGCTTAAGAAGGTAAGCTTTTTGGTACCACGACATAGCATCGAAATCCTTCTTGGGAGTGGACTCAAGAGGTGGCAGCGATTCATGGTTTAACCCGTCGAAGTAAACATACGTCTCGCAGTCAGGTAGGCCCTCAAAAGACAACTGCATCGAAGCCCCTTTTTCGGCGACGCGAATCACCCCCTCTTCGACAGTGAGGCCCGAAGTACTTGTGATGGTGTAGGGTCTTGTTTCCGATTTCAAATCAAGGCCAGTCTCGGGGAGGTTGGAATTTTCCAAAACCACGCCTTGCATAAGGCTTTCCTGACGCTGAGCGGGCGTCATGGCGTCATACAGGGAGCGTGGAACGTAGGAATCGTATACGAATGCGAGGGGCAGGATGTCGGTGCCTTCATATACCGTATACGGCGCGTTGCGCACCAGCCCAGAAGCAACCACCTTGGAGGGGTCGTCGTAGTTGTAAGCAGGGCGTACTCCAGCTTGATCGGGCATAAGGTAGTACTTCACGCCCGCAAGTGTTTCCAAGAACGCACGTCCGCCCAGGTTCTTGTAGGAGAAATTGATATTGGTTTTAGCCACGCCTAGTTCAGTGTGATAATCGTCGATATGACTATTATATGAACTGTTATAGAAGTCGATACCATAAAGGCCCAGTACCAAGCTGTCATTTCGCGTACGCACGGTAGCTGTCGAATCGCCGTCATAGCGCCAAAGCGTCGGATCGTTCAAGTCTGCGACCAGGTGGTTAGGTGCTTCGGCGGTAAGCTTAGTGTAGAGGGAACCGAGTGGCGAGGAGTTAAAACCCACTCCCCCCTCATCGGGCGACACAAGATAGAACGTATTGCACACCACCCCTGCAGCTAGACAAAAGGCCAGACCCGCACGGCGAGCTCTCTCCGTCAAACCGCGTTGCGCCACCAGCAGCAAAACAGCCATCAAGATAACGAACGCAGCAAACGTCTTCTCCGAACGAGCTTGAGGTATAAGGAAAACCAACAACCCATAGACTACCACTGCAATTCCGGCAGCTTTAACCTCCCGCTTAGAGAGGGAACCCAGCGAGGGCAGCATCTTCGCCACGATAAAGCACACGATGAGAGCATAGGCCCACACCCACCGATTCGTCGCATAGTTCAACCCGTTCATGAGACTTCCTGCCGCCGGCAGCAGCAACATGGCAGTCATGCCCAAAAAACCGAGCTTCAAAAGCTTATTTTCACCACGACGAACAAATAGCAGTACGCATGCTAAAACCGCTATTCCACCGAAGCCAATATAACAGTCGCTTCCTACGCCAGTGAAACTCAAGAAGCCCGCAAAAGCGGAACCGTAGTAGGAAAACGGATACAGCAGGGGAACCGTTACGGCAACATCTGTAACGCGCTCGATTCCCAACAAACCAATAATCGACGGCACCAAGGCGAAGCAGGCTATCAGAATACCGATAGCCGCATACCCCAAAAACCGGGCAGTCCATCCGAGGAAGCGAAGAATGCCCATACGCCCTTGGGTCAAAAGAACACGCGCAGCGCAATAGGGTATGAGGAAGAGACACGCCATGTATGAGAAGTAATAAGAGATGATAAAAAACGCCGCTACGCTTACGATAAACAGGTAGGGCCGCTCCCTCGCGAGAACCTTCTCGGCGCCCAGAAGGAGCAGGGGGAACAAGACAAGCGGCCAGGCACTCGCTGGCCAAAAAGCCACCGCCATGGCCGTACCACCAAGCGCATAGAGTAGCGCCGCGAGGAGCGTGGCAAAGCGCCCCGTTTTAAACCGGAAGGCAAACAAAGAGAAGGTCGCTCCCGCTAAGAACAACCTAAAAACCACGAGGAACTGAAAGAGATATTCCGAGTAACGTTCAGGACAAAGTGCCGAAAGTAGGTTAAGCGGATCGAAAAAAACATCCAGCGTGGAAGGAATATCCATTCCATACCCAAGGGCGTGCGTCCAAAGTGGGATTTGTAGTCCTTGACCTGAAATCAAGTTTTGGACGATCTCACGAATCCACTGGCCTTCGTAAATGAAAAAGGGATAGTATTGCTCTAAACCGTCGACGCTCCATACGAGGGATCGTCCGTTTGAGGGATACACAAACAACGCCGCCAAAGCGAGTACGCAAAAACTCGCCGCATAGGCTTTCCAGTAAGTTTTTCGTTTACGAGCCGGGTCGTCGCCCTCCCAAGATCGAGTGCGTTCGATACGACCGTTTATCTTTGCCTTAATCCTTCTAAACATTGACTTCGTTTCCGTATTTTTTTTCATAATAGCTTTCATATTCCCCGCTTACCGCATGGGTAATCCATGTTACGTGATCGAGATACCACCGTATCGTAAGCTTGATCCCCTCATCAAAGCCCACGCGGGGCTCCCAACCCAACTCTTGCTTTATCTTGGACGCATCAATACCGTAGCGTCGATCATGTCCTTGCCTATCGGTTACGTATTCGATAAGCTCAGTGGAAATGGCGGCATCGGTATGACGGGATAGATATTCGACGATAGTTTTAACGAGTTCGATATTTGCCCGTTCATTGTTTCCGCCAATATTATAAACCTCCCCCGATCGTCCTTCGCGCAGCACGAGATCAATCGCGCGGCAGTGATCTTCCACATAAAGCCAATCGCGCACATTCAGTCCATCGCCATACACGGGGAGCTTGCGATGGTTGAGAGCATTGTTAATTACCAGAGGCACTAGTTTTTCTGGAAACTGGTAGGGCCCATAATTATTCGAACAGCGCGTTATGCAAACTGGCATGCCGTAGGTATCACCATAAGCTTGAACCAACAAATCAGCGGCAGCCTTAGAGGCAGAATAAGGCGAATGAGGGTTAAGGGGTGTTTTTTCATTGAAAAGGACAGAAGAATCTTCCAGGGGAAGTGACCCGTATACCTCGTCCGTAGAAACCTGAAGGAATCGATGCATGCCCCAACCATCGCCGTCTTGCCAATGGCAACGAGCTGCATCCAGAAGCGAAACAGTACCCGAAACATTGGTTTCAGTAAAAACGGATGGGTTTTCAATAGAGCGATCGACGTGGCTTTCTGCAGCAAAGTTCACCACATAATCCGGTTTATGCAAGGCAAAAAGAGCGTCCATGGCATGCCTATCCCGAATGTCGGCATGAGCGAAGATATGCCGAGGGTCATCGAGCACGCTTTCAAGATTCTCGAGATTCCCCGCATAAGTGAGGGCATCTACATTGACGATTTTTACGTCAGTATACGCATTTAGTATACCGTGAACGAAGTTACTTCCAATAAAACCCGCGCCACCAGTAACCAGGTAAGTACTTGTCATATCAATCCTATTCAAACCGTATGGCCGCTTCGGTGGACGCGTTGCGCACTACCGCTTCAAGGTGCTTTCCGTATGCTGACTTTTTACAGCGCTCCGCCGAGATCAATACAGCGCTTTCGTCAATCCACCCGTGAGAGAAGGCTATTTCTTCAAGTGCTGCAATCTTGAGTCCTTGCTGATTTTCTACTACGCGAATAAACTCCGACGCCTCAAATAAAGCGTCGGTCGTGCCTGTATCAAACCAGGCGAAACCCCTGCCCAGCAGCATAACCTCAAGTGAGCCCTCCTCAAGATACAAGCGATTTAGGTCGGTGATTTCCAGTTCTCCGCGATCCGAGGGGCGCACCTGCTTGGCGAATTCACATACACGATTATCGTAGAAGTATAAGCCAGTGACACAATAGTTCGACAAGGGGTCAGTTGGCTTTTCTTCAATAGACGACACCCGCCCATTCTCGTCGAAACCTAGCACCCCGAAACGCGTCGGGTCATCAACATGACAACCGAAAACAAGCGCCCCTTGTTCAAGCCGTGCCGCTTTTTCCAGATAGCCGCCGAAGCCACGTCCGTAAAAGATATTGTCTCCCAAGACGAGTGCGCAGCCCTCGCCGGCCAAAAAGCTCTCACCAATAAGAAAGGCTTGGGCCAATCCATCCGGAGATGGCTGCACGGCGTAGCTTAACGTGAGGCCCAAGGCGCTGCCATCCGACAAGAGTCTGCGAAAATTTGGCACATCTTCAGGGGTTGAGATAATGAGTATCTCTCGGATACCCGCCATCATCAATACCGAAAGAGGGTAGTAAATCATTGGCTTATCGTATACAGGGAGTAGCTGTTTTGAGGTAACATTAGTCAACGGTGCTAGGCGAGTCCCCGAGCCGCCAGCGAGCACAATCCCCTTCATGCGCCTTCTCTCTGCGTGTGGTTGTATGCAATCATCGGTTTTCTATACTGACGTAGCATTTCCACGATTATCCCCGAAGCCCGCCCTTGCCACAAGGAGAACCAGCGACTTCGCAGCGTTTTCATGATCTGGTCTCCGCAAGGACCTGCATTGGCTCCATGCTGCGTGCTTGACCGCGCTTCCCCAACCCAGGCTTTCGTCCTCTCACCCCCCCCAAGCCAATCGCCTAGGGGGAGCTATCGCAGCACAAAACCGCGAGATAGGATTTTGCTTATACGGAACTAATCTTTTGCCTAGTGCCTCACTCAGCAGTCCGCGGCATTTGCGTGAGAAT
>NZ_JAVWUP010000134.1:0-1380 GCF_036667095.1 Gordonibacter sp.
ACGTGCCGCACAACCGCACAACGTGCCCTTCTGGCTATCTGTGGAGGTTTCAGCCGTTACTTGCTTCCTCTTGCTAATGGGATATAATCCTATTTGAAACAATGGAGCGATTGATATTTTCGAATGAAGGAGCAGGGCTATGGCCACGGTAAGCAAGCGGGCGGGGGCGGGGGCTTCCACACGGAACACCATACAGCGTGCCCTCGTATTGGAGGCAGTGCGCTCGCTGCATAACCACCCCACGTCGGCTGATGTGTACGATGTCGTGCGTGGAAAGCATCCGAATATCTCGCGAGCCACGGTCTACCGCAATCTGGGTGTGCTGTCCGAGCGCGGCGAGGTGCTGCGTGTCGAGGTGCCCAATGGCGCCGATCGCTATGATTTCTTCAACGACCCGCACTACCATGCGAAGTGTCGTGTATGCGGTCAGATCTTCGACGTGGATATGCCGTACTGCGCCGATTTGGTCTCTCAGGTGTCCGACACACACGGGTTCAAGATCGAAGGCCACGAGATCATCTTCGATGGCGTGTGCGCCGGTTGCCAAGCCTCTTCACCTTCCTGAGCGAAACATCGTCTGGAAAGCGAGCCACCACGGACCCCTTGTCTGTTATTCGAGTGCGCTTTTCGTCCCTTTTCGGCGAAAAAAGCAAAGAGAGCAGGGGTGTAAAGAAAGCTGCAAGCGGTAAAGTGGGGCCAGGTAGGTAAGAGAACAGGTGGCCCATGTCGAAATTTCGACTGCATAAGATTACAAAAAAGGACGAGGTGGGATATTTTGCACCTCGTACCTGGGCATTCTGGCGAACGCTGATTGTCTGTTTCTGCGTGTTCAGCATAGCCGGACATTGGTTGGAGATCCCCTACTGTTGGTTTATGGATCGGTTCTTCGGGATCGTATCGCCCGACTACGCCATATGGAGCGACCCTTGGTACCACCCTTACTGGGCCTACGGGTTCGGCGCCGTGGTGATGACGCTTGCGATCGAGCCGATCAAGGAGCGCATCGTTATGCGTCGCAAGACGCTTTGGGGTGCGCTGCTGGAGACGTTCGTGATCGCCGTCGTCCTCAGCATGGTCATGGAGCTGGTTATCGGATGGCTGGTGAACCAGCCCGACGAATTCGGCAAGTATCCTTACTGGGACAACTCCCAGTTGCCGCTTAACGTGTTCGGCCAGGCGTGGCTGGTGAACGACGTGGTCATTGCCGTGATGGCCATGCTGTATGTGTGGGTGCTCTACCCGCTGATTTGCGATGGGTTCAGGCTCTTGCGCCCGCGTGTCTCCAATATCGTCTTCGTCGTCATCGTCGTGGGCTTTGCGGTATGCTGCACCGCCTCCTATATTCAGCTAGGGTTGTAGGGATCGACCGGGATCAACCGG
>NZ_JAVWUP010000134.1:1480-6975 GCF_036667095.1 Gordonibacter sp.
CTGCACCGCCTCCTATATTCAGCTAGGGTTGTAGGGATCGACCGGGATCAACCGGGATCGACCGATCGACCCGATCGAGCTGTCGGCGGAATAATCGTGGGCTTGACAAAAAGACTCTGGAGTGGGCGGGCTTCGCGTGCTATACTAATTCAGCTTGTCGGGAGAGCTCGACAAGCTCCGTAACTGTTGGCCCCCGAGACATGTTTTGTTACACAGCTCGGCAAGCGCATTTTTCTTGCAGAGCGAACATGGTGCACGTAGCAATCAATCATGACGAAGGGTCCCCGAAGCAAGTTTGAAAGGGGTCCGTTTTGACCGGAATTAAGAACACGTCCGTCATCGACTTCACCGACATCTCCGATGAGCAGATGAACGAGATGATCGATGGTACGCTGACCGAATTCGACGAAGGCGATCTCGTTGACGGCATCGTCGTCAAGATCGAGCACGACGAAGTGCTCGTTGACATCGGATTCAAGAGCGAGGGTGTTATCCCGTCCCGCGAGCTTTCCATCCGCAAGGACGCTGACCCGTCCGACATCGTCAGCTTGGGCGAGAAGATCGAGGCTCTGGTTCTCCAGAAGGAGGACAAGGACGGCCGTCTCATCCTTTCCAAGAAGCGCGCCGAGTACGAGCGTGCCTGGATTCGCGTCGAAGAGAAGTTCAAGGCTGGCGAAGTGGTCACGGGCGAGGTTATCGAAGTGGTCAAGGGTGGCCTGATCCTGGACATCGGCTTGCGCGGCTTCCTGCCGGCATCGCTGGTCGACCTCCGTCGCGTCAAGGATCTCGACATGTACCTGAACACCGAGATCGAGGCCCGCGTCATCGAGATGGACCGCAACCGCAACAACGTCGTGCTGTCCCGCCGTGTGCTGCTGGAGGAAGGCCGCAAGAACGAGCGCGCCGAGATCCTGGCCAAGCTCACGAAGGGCATGCGCTTGAAGGGCTCCGTATCCTCGATCGTCGACTTCGGTGCCTTCGTGGACCTGGGCGGCATCGACGGCCTGGTGCATATCTCCGAGCTGTCCTGGAACCATGTGAACCATCCCTCCGAGGTCGTGAAGGTGGGCGACGAGGTCGAGGTCGAGGTGCTGGATGTCGACTTGACGCGCGAGCGCATTTCGCTGGGCCTGAAGCAGACGACGGAAGATCCGTGGATCAAGCTCGTCGAGAGCTATCCGGTGGGTACCATCGTCGACGGCAAAGTGACGAAGATCGTGCCGTTTGGCGCGTTCATCGAGCTGGGCCAGAGCATCGAGGGCCTGGTGCACATCTCCGAGATGTCGCAGCGCCACATCGACACCCCTGCGCAGGTCGTGAAGGCTGGCGACGAGGTGAAGGTGAAGGTCATGGAGATCAACCCCGAGCGTCGCCGCATCTCCCTGTCCATGAAGGCTGCTGCTGAGGAGCTGGGCTTCGAGATCGAGGTTGACGAGTCCATCGTCGTCGAGGAGAAGCCGGCCAAGAAGAAGGCCGAGAAGAAGGACGAGGCTGTGGAGGTTGCTCCCGAGGCTGTCGCCGAGGCTCCGGCCGAGGCCGAGGAGCCTGCTGCGGAATAACGTCGCACGCGAGTTCTGAAATGAGAGAGGGAGCCGAAAGGCTCCCTCTCTTTGCACTCGGTCAGGTTCAACGGCTCTTAGGCTTCTGTCTGGGCTTCGCCTTCAGGTTGGACGGCAGGTGCCTCTGCTGCGGGCTCCTCGGCCGGCGGGGTGGCATCTTCGGGGTGTGCGGGCAGCTGACTGCCGATGGCTGCATAGACCAGTTCGATGTAGAATCGTGCGCCCTCTTCGGTCAGATGCGTTCCGTCTCCGTCGAACAAGTCCTCGCGACCTTCGCTTGCCCCGTACCAGTCGATCACGTGCACGTTGCCGTGGCGCGCTGCAGCGTCGGCGATGGCGCCGTTCGTTGCCGGTACCCAGTCCAGCGGGCTGCGCGTGTTGATGAACCAGATCTGCTTGTCGGGGCCAACGTCGGCGATGAGGGCCTCGAGCTGCTCGCCATCAACCGGACCGTTCGTTCCCAAGGCGAACACGACAATGCCGCCGACCACGTCTTGGTCCTTGTAAGCGTTGTAGACTTCCTGTCCGGCATAGAACTGGCGGTTCACGGCTGCATCGATGGTTCCGTGTAGGAACGTCTCCTCGAAATAGGGAATGGCGCGCACGGAGACCGAATCGCCTATCATAAGTACGTCCAGCTTGGGTTTCTCGTCTGCTGCGGGCGTTTCGGCATTGTTCTCGGGTGCGGGCTCGCTGCTTTGGTTCTTGCTCTGCTGCTCTTCGGCTTGCTTCAGGATGTCGCCACCTTCTAGGGCCGATGTCGACGGCACGAATATCAGTCCGCCGATAGCGACGACTACCAAGACTGCGGCGCAAGCGAAGGGCGCGATGCGCTGACGCAGCCAGTCGCCCCAGTCCACTTCATGTGCCCGTGCGCTTTTCACTAAGCTCCCGATGGCTCCGTGGCGGATGGGGTTCTCGACGAAGCGGTACGAGAACGCCGCGCAAGCGAAGACGACGACCAGCTGCAGCAGGTAGAGCCACCATGGTGTCTCTATGCCCGGATTGGGATTCATCAACAGGAGCAACGGATAATGCCAGAGGTATATCCCGTAGCTTCGCTTGCCTACCCACACCAAAGGTGCCGAGCCGGCTACGCGTCCCACGATGCTTGCCGGATGCACCATCACGGCAATGACCACGGCGGTAAGCACCGAGCACAGCACGAGGCCCCCACGGTACAGAAATGGCGAGAAGCCGTTGGAGAAGGCAACCAGCAGCAAAAGCCCTACTAGGGCGGCGCCGCCTACCGCGTCGAGTATGGTGCGAACCTGCTTCGTCAGGCGCACGCCGCTTTTGGCTCCCAGCATATGGGAGGGCCAGACGAACGCCAGCCACGCACCTATGAGCAGGGAAAATGCACGGGTATCGGTGCCGTAGTACACTCGGCTCGGGTCGGCGGTTGGGCTGAACAACAGCGCCATCTCCACGGCGGAAAGCACGGCAAGCACGAGCGTGGCGTTGCGTAGGGTGGTCTTTTTCGCCCCTACCTTCATCGCGACGAACAGCACGATAGGCCATATCAGGTAGAACTGCTCCTCGATAGCCAGCGACCAGAAGTGGGCAAGCGGCGAGGGTGAACCCAGTGCATCGAAGTAGGATACGTCGTGGAATATCTGCCACCAGTTGTTGAAGAACAGCAAGGACGGCACCACATCGGGGCGCATCTTCGTGAGCAGGGCGTGGTTGAACACCGTGCAGAGCACGATCGTGCACACAACGACGAATACGATGGCGGGTACGAGCCTGCGTATGCGGCGCAACCAGAACTGCGGAAGGTCGATCTTTTTCGTGTTGTCGTACTCGATAAGCAGCAAGCTGGTTATCAGGTAGCCCGACAGTACGAAGAAGATCGTGACGCCCAAGAGTCCGCCGGGAGCCCAGGGCATGTGCATGTGGTAGGCGATGACTGCGAGGACGGCGAAGGCGCGCAGGCCGTCGAGCGCGGGTATATAACGTGACTTCGTGCCAGGCACGGCGGGTCCTCCCATTACGGTAATGCTTTTGTGCGAAAGCGCAACGATTCAGTATAGCGCTCTTATGGCACCGGAGAAGCATCGTATCGCAGCCGCGCCTTGACGTTGGTGTGGTTTCGGGAAAAGTTGAAACATCTGCATATACAGAGGCGCCTTCCGCTGCTTAGGGGATGTTAGCCGGTGTCGCTGCATCGGCGGCAAGGAGATTGCGGCCTTGCCGTATACTGTGCTGAAAAGAAGGTGACGGAAGTAGGACGGATAGGGCCGAGACAGTGAGAGAGGTGCGTGTGACACAGCAGAGACGACCGGTAGGGCGCGTGGCGCTCGGTATGAGCGGCGGAGTGGACAGCTCGGTATCTGCGGCTTTGCTCATGCGCGCCGGATACGAGGTGGTAGGGGTGACCTGTCGCTTCCAGGACAATGCGGCGGCAGATGCCGCAGCGGCCGACGCGGCGTCCGTGTGCGCGGTGTTGGGCATCGCCTCGGTGGAGCGCACTTGCGTCGCCGCATTCGAGCGCAAGGTCGTAGAACCGTTTGCGGCGTCTTATGCAAACGGCCTGACGCCCAGTCCGTGTGTGGGCTGCAATGCGCTGTGCAAACTGCCGGGCCTCATGGCTGCTGCCGACGAGTTGGGCTGCGACAGGGTCGCGACGGGGCATTATGCACGTATCGCGCAGCTGGCCGACAGTGGCCGTTTCGCCGTGCTTACCGCGTTGGATGCGCGCAAGGACCAAAGCTATATGTTGTCGTTGCTGTCGCAAGAGCAGTTGTCGCGCCTGGTGCTGCCGCTGGGCGGCATGACGAAACCGGAGGTTCGCATCCTCGCGTCCGATCTGGGCTTGTCGGTGGCGGAAAAGCCAGAGAGTCAAGATGTGTGCTTCATCGACGGGGACTACCGGGAGTTCCTTGAGCAACGAGGAGTGGTTGACAAGCCAGGGCTCGTCGTCGACCGCGCAGGGGTGGTGCTCGGCCGGCACGAAGGACTTGCCGGCTTTACGGTTGGGCAGCGCAAGGGTATCGGCATTGCGGCGGCCGAACCGTACTTCGTGGTGGAGAAGCGTGTCGAAACCGGAGAGCTGGTAGTGGGTTATGCGCCCGAGGCGCAGGTGGTTCGTGTGCGCGTGGGCCGCGTGAACTGGCAGGCTATCGAGGGCCTAGAGGGTTTGGAGGACGCAACGGTCAAACTGCGCTACCGTAGCACGGCGGCACCGTGTATCATAGAACCAGAACCCGAAGGCGGCGTGCGTGTTACTCTGCGCAGCCCGCAGCCAACGACGGCACCGGGCCAGTTCGCCGTTTTCTACCGAGGCTCTACGGTGCTCGGAGGCGGCATGATCGAGGAGGTATCATCGGTATGAAGAAGCTGTTCATTATCGGCGGAATGGGTGCCGGCAAGTCGACGGCCCGCAAGGCCCTCGTAGACGCAGGGCTGCCGTATATCGATCTCGACCAAGTTGGCCATGATGTGCTCAAGTGGGATACCGTGAAAGAAGAGCTCGTCGAAACGTTCGGATCGGCTATCTTGGGTGACAATGGCGAGATCGATCGCAAAGCACTTGCGGCGAAGGCGTTCGTGAGCCCTGCCGACACGCGCAAGCTTAACCGCATCACGGTGCCGCGCATCGAGGATGCATACCGCGACAAGGTTACCGAGCTGGATGCCGCAGGCGAGGAGGCCGTCGTCGTGGAGCACTCCGTGTTCAAAAACCGTATCTCGTCGCTTGCCTATGATGCCGACGTGGTCATGGCTGTACTGGCTTCGCTCGATACGCGCATCGAGCGCGCGGTGGCATCGGGCTTCGACGAGCAGGACGTACGGCAGCGCATCGCGCGCCAGATCACCGATGCCGACCGTATCGAGGCGTCGGACGTGGTGTTCAACAACGACGGTACCCCTGAAGAGCTGCGCAACAAGGTACTTGCCTGGTGGGAGGCCTACCGCACGCAATAACGATTTGCT
>NZ_JAVWUP010000135.1:0-6911 GCF_036667095.1 Gordonibacter sp.
GCTATGAAATTGTGCCCGGCCAGCATAGCAGACAATCCGGTCGTTGTTAACCGGTCGTTGGGCCTTTGTTAGTCGCCGGATATGGCCTGAGCATTTTGTTTGAGGGCGTCGAGTGTGGCGACGAATTGGTTGATGTCTGCTTGGCCAATGCCCTCGATCAGGCGGTTTGCCGTGTCGACGGTGAGAGGGGTTACTGTTTCAATAAGCTCGCGGGCCTTGTCGGTGATGTTTACAACGTGCGAGCGGCGATCGGTTTTATGCCTGGTGCGTACTACCAGGTCCTTGCGTTCAAGCGTATCGAGGTAGCGTGTGATGGTGGCCTGCTCCTTCTTGGTGATCTGAGCCAGCTCCTTTTGGGATAGTCCGCCTGTGCGGTCAAGCTGGTTGATGAGGTTCCATTGGCCCGGCGTGATGTCGTAGGGTTTAAGGGTTACTTCGAGCGATCGGGAGATGGAGCGCTGCGCATCGTACACGAGGTAGCCCAAAAGTTCGTTGTGCTTGTTTTCCATGCAAAATCCCTTTTCCGCGTGTTGGCGATTTATCTGCGCATTCCTACAGAACACAAAACCATACCTGACCGTGACCCGTCAAGAATCCAGCAGTTTCCTAGCGGAATCTCCGCGTAACTTGGTCGTATTACTCCGTAATTATGTTTTGCGTGCCTGCGCTTCAGTGTGTGCTGTTGGCGATGTCCCTGCTTCTTCGGCGCAATCGTGATAGGGGCTGTCCTTCTTTTGGGAGCACCGCGCAGAGGGGGATCGCGTTGTGCGCGGTTGTATTTTTTGTGCGCTGCTGGCGAAAGGTCGCGAAGGGCTGGATTGCGATGGGTGCCAGGTCGCTGCCGTATGCTGGAGTGTTTCACGTGAAACACTCCAGCATACGAGGCGGTACGCCCGATTCTCGTTTGCCCGCATGAGCATCGTTTTCGTTGAAAAGAAGAGGCTGCGAAAAAGAAGAATGAAATGAAACCAATGAAATGAAACGGAGAAATGAAAAAAGAAGAATGAAAAATTGAATGCGGAGAGGAGAGGATGAAGGAGAAAGGAGGCTGCTCATCACTATTTTTGAAAGAGATAAATAAAACATGTTGCACTAATAGTTAATATTCATATAATTAGCTATGCAAGTAAATTGCCGCAGCAAGGAGAGGGAGACGTGCGAAGGGCACGCAGCGGGGGAGCGATAGCTTTGCTTCTTTAGCGGGGGAATACGGCAACTGCGCAGTGCCCGAAGACTCCAAAAGCTCCGAAACCTCGAGCGCCGCCGATCGCCCTTCTTATCTCCTTCGGCAAAACTTGGCAACAAGAGGGCAAAGGAGGAGGAGAAATGTCACTTAAGATGAGTCGTCGCGGCTTCGTGAAGGCAACGGCTGTCGCGGCCACCTCGACGCTGCTTCTGGGGACGTCGGCTACGGCCGCCGTGGCCGACGAGGCGGCGGGTGCCAGTAACGCCTCGGCCGATGACGTGAAGAAGATCCCGAGCGCATGCCGCCAGTGCTATGGTCGCTGTGCGTTGTTTGGGCACGTCAAGGACGGACGCGTAACGAAGATCGAGGGCAACCCCGACCTGTTCAGCGAGGGCACCCTGTGCGCTCGCGCCATCGCCATCCCGCAAGAGCTGTACAACCCGCTGCGCGTGCGCTATCCGCAGAAGCGCGTGGGCGAAAAGGGTGGGGGGCAGTGGAAGCGCATCACGTGGGAAGAGGCCTATCAGGAAGCCGCCGATCGCTACACCAAGATCGGCGAGGAACACGGCTGGCACACCATCGCGCACCAGTACGGCACGGGTCGCGACATGTTGCAGTTCCAGGCCATCAACAAGCTGTGGCTTGAACTGGGAAGCACGGCTACGTTCGGCGTAGGCAACCTGTGCTGGGTGGGCTCGTACTTCACCAGCCAGCGCCTCTACGGCGACGAGACGCAGTACACCGGCTGGGATGGCAACAACACCGACTGCATCCTGATCTGGTGTCGCCAAGAGCGCAGCCGCGGCTACTACGACTGGCTGACCGTCAAGCGCGCACAAGAGCGTGGCGCAAAGGTGATCTGCGTCGATCCGCGCTACACCTGCACCGCCAGCAAGGCCGACCTGTGGCTACCCATCCGTCCCGGCTCTGACATGGCGCTGGTCCTAGCGTTCATCAACGAGATTATGCACTCGGACAAGTGCGCTACCGATTTTGCCCGCAACTTCACCAATGCCCCGTTCTTCATCGACGAGAAGGACGTCGAAGGCAAAGGTTCGGGCTACCAGCTGCGTCAATCCATGATGCAGGAGGGCGGCTCCGACGAGTTGTATCCTGCATGGGACGAAGCGCACGACCAGCTGATCTACTGGAGCGGCGACTGGCAGAACAAGCAGAACCTAGGCGGTCCGAAGGCGTTCAAATGGCTCGACGAGGCCGGCAATATCGTGGCCGACGCCAAGCCTGCGCTCACCGGCACGCGCGAGATCAACGGCAAGAAATACCGTACGTCGTGGGATATCCTGCTTGAGCACGTGACCCCGTGGACCACGGCGCGCGCCGCCGAGTTCTGTGAGATACCGGAAGACAAGATCAAGCAAGCCATCGGCATCTACCTGGACGCCAGCCCACACGCGTGCTTCACGCGCGGCCAGAAGGTGGAGTTCTCCATCAACACGTCGGGCATCTCGCAGGCGTTCACTATCATGATGGCGCTTGCCGGCAACTTCGACACCAAGGGCGGCCAGAATATCGGCCGCGAGCCCGCCACCGGCTACGACTCGTTTATGTTTGACGTGGTGCCGAACCAGGCCGGACGCATGGGGCAGCGCCGCAAGGAAACGGCCATGAACATCAAGAAGCTGTCCGTGTGCCAGAATACCGGCTATCAGGACATTCTTGTGGCTGACGATGCCACGGGCGAGCTGAAGACGACCAAGCAGAATTCCGGTGGCCAGGTCATCTACGGGCAGCAGGGCGGCTTCGGCGCCGCAACGACCAAGGCCATGGCCAAGGGCGACCCGTTCCAGATCTACGGCTATTGGCAGCAGACCAGCGAGCCTATCCTCTCCATCGAGGGCGGCCATGAGATCGTGGAGGGCTTCAAGAACCTGGACTTCTTCGTGAACGTGGATCTCTACATGACCCCTTCGGGCGAGCTGGCCGACATCATCTTGCCGGCAGCGCACCCCAACGAGGTCGACCGCGTGGAGTGGGCGCACTCAGGGCATGGATACCCCACCAGCCACACCTACCTCATCCGCCAGCCATTCCATGAGCCGCTGGGCGAGTGCAAGGACGACATGGACATCTGCTTCGAATTCGCGAAGTACATGGACGTGGATATGTACTGGAAGGACAAATACGAGTTCTTCGATTACATCGTGAAGGGCCCTGCCACGCTTCCGCCGCAGCTCTCCTGCGCGAACTTCGAGGAATTCCGCAACCGCATTAGCGTCACCGGTGTAGAGATGGCCACGGTCAAGGGCGCGCCCAAGTACGAGACGGGCTTTATGCGCAAGACGAGCGACTTCCGTCCGGGCTTCAACACCATGTTCCGCGGCAACAAGATGGGTGCGGTCTACCGCTTCCCCGGTGCGAAAACGCCTGATGGAAAAGTGATTCCGGGACACCCGCAGTCCGACAACGGCAAGATGGAAATGTGGTCGGAAGACTTGCTGCTCTACGGCAACGGCGCTCTGCCTATGTACATTGAGCCGCCTATTACGAAGCTGTCACGCACCGACCTTTTGGCCGACTATCCCTACACGCTCATCACGGGCGGCCGCTCCCATGTGTTCTTCCATACGGAGTACCGCAACAGCCCGTGGCTGCGCGAGGTGCATATGTTCCCCGTGATGGACATCAACCCGGTGACCGCTGCTGAAAACGGCATCAAGCAGGACGACTGGGTGTACATCGAGACGTATGTGGACAAAATCAAGCAACGCGCGAACCTGACGGAGTCCATCAAGCCAGGCATGATTCACGTGGAACACGACTGGTGGTTCCCCGAGCGCGAGGCCACCGACGACCTGCATGGCGCATTCGACAGTAACTGCAACGTGTTGTTCGAGAACAACGGTCCTTACGATCCAGCCGTGGGTACTGATAACTACGGAGGACTTTGCAAGGTGTATGTGGCCAAGGATGGTGCACCGAAAAATATTTGCATGAACGAAGAAGACCTGAAGATCTTCCTGCCGATGGCTACCGAGGCGATCTCTTCTGACGAGCAACAGGATGGCGTCAAGCAGGTTACCGTGAAGGGAGGTGCGAAATAATGACGCGCAATATCATATCTATCGACTTGGATAGCTGCATCGGATGCCACTCCTGCGCTGTGGTGTGCAAGCAGGAAAACGGCGTGGGGCTGGGCACCTATTACAACAAGGTGCTGACCGTGGGCCCGTCCGGCACGTATCCCGACCTGGAAATGTACTACCTGCCCGTGGCGTGCCAGCACTGCGACAACCCTGAGTGCGTGCACGTGTGCCCGACCGGTGCGAGCTACAAGCGCGAAGACGGCGTGGTGCTGGTGGACCACAGCAAGTGCATCGGCTGCCAGTACTGCGTCATGGCCTGCCCGTACGGCGTGCGTACCTACGATGAGGGCCGTGACAAGGGCGTCATCGAGAAGTGCACCATGTGCGCACACCTCATCGACAAGGGCGAGAAACCAGCCTGTGTGAAGCATTGTCCCGGCCAGGCGCGTCTCTTCGGCGATTTGGATGACCCCGAGTCGGATGTATCGAAGCTGCGCGCATCCAAGACCACGCACAAGCTCAAGGACGTGGGCAATCATCCGGGCGTTGACTATGCGTTGGATAAGTTCTCGTGGAAAGGGGACGAATAATGGAAGTCCAATGGCCCCTTCTGATCTTCAGTGTGCTGCTTGGTATCACCTCGGGTTCCTTTGTGTTCCTCGGTGTGGGCGAGCTGAAGAACAAGTTTGCTGAAGTTCGTTTTATGGGTGCGCTTATCGCGCTCGTCTTCCTGGCTGTCGGCGGCTGCGCCTCGGTGTTCCACATGGGGCATCCCGAACGCGCGACGCACCTGTTGGGCAACCTGGGTTCCGGGCTGTCGATGGAGCTGTTCACGGTGGGTATCACGGGGTTAGTCGCCATCGTGTACGTGGTGCTGTCACGTAAGGACTATCCGGGCGCGCGCAAGGTATTCGGCGTTATCGCCGCCGTGCTAGGCCTGGTGCTGCCGGTCGTGGCAGGTATGTCGTACCTGATTGCCGCACGTCCTGCATGGGATAGCGCTGCGCTGCCGCTGATGTATTTGGGTGCTGGCCTGGCAATGGGCTCGCTGCTCATGGCTGGTCTGGTGCTGCTGCGCGGCAATGCCAAGGAAGAAGGTGGATTTGCGCTGCGCCTGGCTCTGGCCGGTGTGGCGATCATGGTGGTGACGGCGGTAGCGTACGTGATCTGGGTGGCAATTGCCCCCTTCCCGGCTCCGTCGCGTTCGATCGAACGCTTGATCTCGGGCGACCTAGCGGTAATGTTCTGGTTGGGCGTCGTGCTGGTGGGCATGGTTGCGCCTGCTGCGCTTACGGCTCTGGCCTGCGTGAAGGCCACGAAGGGCGAAAGCGGCTCCGGGTCGGTCGAGCCGAAGAAGCTCGCTACCTATATGTTCGTAGCGTTCGCTTGCACGGCGGTGGGAACCATCGTCCTGCGCGTGATCATGTATGCGCTGGGTACCAGCGTGGAGCAATTCATCTACCACTGATGAGTAGGGTTTCGGGCGGCATTCGCTGGCTGGATGCCGCCCGGCTCTCGATCGCGTCCCCTGTCCAAACGCCTGCAACCCTCCCGCGGTGTTTGGACAGGGGGGACGGTCGAGCTACCGGAGAAGGAGAACCAATATGAGTGAAAACTTGTCTGCCGAAGTGGCGGAGAACCTTATCGAGTTTTGCGAGAATCGCGGGCGCATCTATACGCTGCTGTCGCGTTGCTACGAGAAGGAAATGGACGCAGCATTCGCGGCAGAATTCGCGGGGAGTGCCTCGTTCGAGTCGGATGACGTGGTGCTTGCGGAAGACTTCGCTGCTTTGCGGGCCGACCTTGCGGATTGCGACGAGGCGCAGCTCGAGCAGCTGGCCGTGGTGTTCGATCGCGCGTTTTTCGGTATGGGGCCGCGTACGGCGCAGAAAGCGTTTCCCTACGAGTCGGTGTACACGAGCGAGGGCGGCCTTATGATGCAGGACGCCTATAGCGCCGTGTTGCAGGTGTATCGCGATGCGAGCTTTGTGAAGAACCCCGGTTTTACGGAACCTGAGGACCACCTGGCTGTCGAGCTGGCTTTCATGGCGCTGCTGTGCGAGCGTGCGATCGAGGCGCTGCGAGGCGGCGACGAAGAGGGTGCCGAGACGCACCTGGCTGCCCAGCTCACGTTCTTGCAGCAGCATTTGCTGAATTGGGTGGCACCGTTTGCGCGCGATGTGCAGGCTGCTGCGGAAAGCGGTTTCTACCTGCATCTTGCCTTGTTTACGGAAGCGTATCTGGGCGCTGACGAGCAGGCGTTGGGCGAAGTGCTCGACTAACTCGTAGGTTCGATACGCAATGAGGAGATGGTGAACGTGGGGGAGGCCGTAACGCGCCGAGGATTCTTGGTGGTTGGTGCCGTAGGCGCGGCGATGGTGGGCGTGGGCGGATTCGGGGCCTTAACAAAACAGGTCGATGAGGCGTTTGTGCGTCCTCCGGGCGCAACGTCCAATGCAAGCCTGGTCGCGTCATGCGATCGCTGTCAGCGTTGTTTGCAAGCGTGCCCTTACGGCATTGTCACGCCAGTCCCCTTGGCGGACAACATCGTAGGGTATGGTACGCCGATGCTGGCGTTCCAAAACGGCTTCTGCAACTTCTGCATGAAGTGCACCGAGGCGTGCCCAACCGGTGCGCTGTCCTTTGGCGGAGCGCTCGAGCGCGATCTGGGTGTGGCGGTG
>NZ_JAVWUP010000136.1:0-6854 GCF_036667095.1 Gordonibacter sp.
GCGCCTTATATCCTCATATCTAAAGAAAGGGGTTTTACGGCGCTTTTGATAACGGCATCCCATGGCCGAACCATGAAATCCATCTTGAGCTCAGCGGATTGCATCGAGTGCTCCTCCAAGATAATCAAGCCCGCATCGCTTCTCCCTTTCGTCGAGCGACATGGCAAAATCAGCCGCCACTACCGTCGCTGGCATTTCGGCTTCGTCCAACAAGCCCGCGGGTGCCCCCTCTGCGGTTCTGATTATGCAATTTCCGCCCTGGTCGGGCATCATAAAGTACTTTTCCACCACATCCGCCTCGCGCGCGTAACCATCGATTGTACGAGCGTTGGAAACCAGACCCATGCCAGCTGATGAGGAGGCGCTCATGCCGCTTTGCGCGAGGGAGGCCCTAACGTCATCGGCAAACGATTGTGACACAGAATAAACCTCCACTGTAGCGCGCTTTCTTGCAAGCCAAACCAAATCTTCCGCCGAGATCGATTTGAGCTTCTCAAGCAAACGGCGCTTTCGGTGATACGAAAGCCAGGATACATCTTTCCCGTCGAGCAACAGCAATGCCGCCCAAGCAGTCTGCGCGTCCCACGGCCGCCCTTTTCCCCTGCTGTTGTTCTTATATGACTGCACGCATCCTGCATCCAGCAGAAGAGCGCCACCCGCTACCTTTCGGCCCTTCAAAACGCCCGCGCGGAAAAGCCTTGTAACCTCATGGGTTTGAACGCCCAAAAGCTCTGCCGCCTGTGCAGCAGAGTATCCAGTTGTTATGTCAAGCCTGTTAATCATTTGCATATATATTACTGCACGATAAGACATATGTAAATCGTCACAGCAAAACGGCATATTATATTGCATCTGGCTGAGATTGATTCCACGTGACTGAAAACGCCGAGTATCTCGATAGGCCCGTTAACTTTTTGCTTACGATTTGCCGACATCGGGGGCTGCTCGCCCCCGAATCCCCTCGGCAAGGTGGAAGCCACCCTGCACCCGCAGCCACCAGGGACATGCTTGGGGGTGTCCCTGGCTGATTAATCAACTCAAGGCCGTTCCAACGGCACTCAGACATACGCGGATCGCGTCAGGAGGCATTCGACTTTTCTTTAAAATGCATTATCCCACATGAAAACAAGGACCTTGTGAGTAAGATATATCAAATTGCACCAGCTAAATGCAAATTCCGCTTGAATTGCGTGCCTACTCCGATAGAAACTGCGTGAGTTTTCTGCGCCCATCGCGGCGGCGATCCTGTCGAGAGCCCACTGTCGAGTAGGGATTTTTGACTTTTGCTTTATCTGCAGCAACCTTCACCTCTTTATCAGCTACGCGGAATGTCATGGCAAAACAAGGTCGCAAAGCGACATCGATCTTCTTTACTGAATATCTTAAAGTACCGTTTTCGCAATGACTCGCGATCCATATGCCAACCCTATTTGAATTCGACAAGACCGCCAATCTCCGCTTGGTCTTCGGCGCGAAACCAACTTAATGTCCAAAAACACTGCCTTGGAATTGCTGGTCGCTCTACAATAATCAATTATGCAGTCGTTCTTGCCTCATCCATTTTCTTGC
The DNA here is from genome assembly GCF_036667095.1 of Gordonibacter sp. Taxonomy (NCBI): domain Bacteria; kingdom Bacillati; phylum Actinomycetota; class Coriobacteriia; order Eggerthellales; family Eggerthellaceae; genus Gordonibacter; species Gordonibacter sp. The sequence goes on from NZ_JAVWUP010000136.1 coordinate 1,570, forward strand.
GAAGATTGTAGAACCAATCGGGAACAAGAAATGAAGCAGAGCGGTATTCGAAAATATCATTCTGCGTTCGCTCAATACTCGCCTTGTGTATGAGGTTGTAATGCCCGATATCCTTCGAGAGATTCCTTGCCTTCATTGAAACACGAATCCCTTTCGCTCCTTGAGCGATGGTCCATTCCAGTATGCTTAAAAGAAAGGCGTATGATGCAGGGTTTTGACAAGTGAAGAACACTAATAATGCGATAAGCGCACCGACAATGATCGCCAGTACAAACAAGCAAATTAGATATGCACGCATTAGCCCACTCGTCCAGTATGCATTTTGCGTTTGACATCTCGCTATCGCCTTACCTGCAGTCAGTCCCTCCAGCGAAACGCTGTACCATAAGTTGAAGTCAGAAAGATCACTATGTCTCTTCCTATACCTAGCCTCGTATTTTTTAACCTGCGTTTCGTCGCTCTCTGTGTTTTCAAAACGCATGCCAAAGACCACAGAGTCAAACCTTTGCTGAATGCGGGCCCCTAAACGAACTCTACCTTCAGAAATCAGCATTACTACAGTACCTATTAGTAGCACAGCCACATCCAGGACAACAATCACAGAAAACGGCAGTGCGCAGAAAGATTGATAAACCGTCACCGCCAAGGGAATACCTAAGAACACGACTGCAGCCCAAAAATCGATTACCTTCGCACTCGAGTAAGCCGCCCTCTGTGCCGCAAGGAGTAAGAGGTTCTCCTCTCGCTCCTGCTCGATCAGGATGGTGTTGCCATTATTCATCTTCGGGTTCACCCAGCCGTTTCATATACGGAAGCAGCTCTTCCACCAGCTTGTGAACCGTAGTACCAGGATTGGCATCAGCTGGCGCCTTACCCGCATTCACAGCCTCGAGCTTTTTCGCATTTGCGATTGCGCCTGACAGAATGCTCTCCAGAATCTCGTACATATCCGTCCTGCCCTTGCCGTAAGGCCCCATGCCAGCGTCCTCCATTAGGACGGAGAGCATCTCAACGTATGCCTCACGACCCAAAGCAGACTGCTGGTAATGGAAGTGCAAAACGTACCACAGCTCGAACGATTCATTCGACCACACAGCGCGGTATTCGGTTCCGTCCTTGCTCGCCTGGGCGCACTTCTCTACAACGGAGTTGAAATTGCCGCGCGGGAAGGAATCCTTGTCATATACGACCCAGACCTGCGTGAATCCATCAGCATCGCCTTCAGCGATTTCTCGCGCTTGCTCGAAGAGAGACAACGTGTTCTTGCCCTCTCCTTGGACGGTAACGGTAACGTACTGGCCGTGATAGTTTTCGTTGATTCGCTTCTTCATCTCCCCGAAGTAGTATGGCTCCGTCTTTGTTCCCTCTGAGATGATGAGGTAACGCTCGGGCCTGATGGGTATAACAGGTAGTTGCGGACGCCCTTTTCCCCATGAACTTTTCAACCTGGATGCCACCGTCTGCTCAGCCTTCTTCAGTTCGCTATGTTTCAGCGGTTTCTTACTCATGGGCATCACCGGCATCCTTGGCCTCATCCCAAGTCAGCATGTTTTGCAGATAGGGGTCTGCCCCATAACGACCAGCAAGATATTGCCTGTCGTACGCATTGCCGGTCCTAACCCTCTTACCATCGCTGTCCGCAATGTCGGCCAATGAGTAAAGCTGGGACGGGCCATCGGGAGTCCTGGCGGCAAACCATATCTCGTCACGCCTGAACATGGAGCTATTAAGCGTACTCATATCGTGGGATGTGATGACTAGCTGAGCACCCTTCGGATTGGTCTTCTTATCGGCAAATAGCCTGATGAGATACTTGAGCAGCTTTGGATGCAGCTTGGCATCGAGCTCGTCAGAGACGAGAAGGTGACCATGCGCCAATGCAACGAGAATAGGCGGAACAAGGCTCAAAAGCTTTCTTGTACCATTCGATTCCTCATCTAACTCAAGCTCGTAACCATCGCCTACATTATGGGTGAGGTAGATGCCCTCAAGCGTATCTTCCTTGCCATGCTCATATCTGATGTCGGTGATATTGATGTCCATGGCGTTCAAGAGGCCGATGATCCGCTGCTTCTCGAAATCCTCCTTGGGCTCCATGAAAAAGTTTTCGAATCTCGATTCAGAGTAGTCGAGAAACTCGCACGATAGAAACCATCCGAATGCGTCGTCAACGGAGTCGAAGTCGTAGTTCACCTTAAGAAAGGTCAGGTAGGGCATCATCTCGTCGACATCAGTATTGACTCTCTTGCGCTTGAGAGACGATCCAAGCTCGACATCCTTGCCAGAACGCTCGAATATGGTCGCCGTAGCGCCCTTGCCAGCCTTGCGGCGATGAAGGTACTCTTCCTCGATGCGGCCTTCCTTTACGGAGAGAATATAGCGGTATAGATACTCGCCCCTATCGAACAGCACGCAGAAAGTAGTAGGATTCGAACGAGATTCAGCCTCAAAGGCGTAAGGTCGACATGTGATCTTTGGAAAGTTCTTGATTCTCTGTCGAAGCACGAAGTACGGGAGAGTCACGTAGTCGTACAGGCACTCAAGGGCCTGTAATACGCTAGACTTTCCGCCGCCGTTAGGCCCGTATATCACGGATACGGGGAGGATACATCTACTTCCAACCCCATTGATGAGAGTATCGTCATGCTCGTCAATCGAGGCAGCCTCCATCTGAAGGGTGACCTCGTCTCTGTAGCACTTGAAATTGTCGAAGGTGAATTCGATTAGCATTTTCAATCCTCAATATTTGTAATTGTAATATCGTTTACGGTAATTAGTTTACCCTATTGTCTTTACAATTGCAATTTGATATAACCTAAGGGAGAAAGTTGACGAATAGCGCACCACGCCAACCATTCCTTGGGAGATGCGCGGACAGGAGCACATATGAAAGAGATATCAAAGATTCTTGAGGACGGTGCTTATGCAATCGATATAACCCCGTCGATGTTCGAGGAGGCAAAGAGTCACTATAGCGCGATGGGGTCTTATCTTGAAAACAATGACATCATGGCAAATATATCGCCCTGCGGCTCAATCGTGATGGGAACCATAGTGCGACCCCTTCTTAAAGACGATAACGACTATTTCGATATAGATGTCATCGTAAAGCGCATGGATCTTGAGAAAAAACACTGCACCCCGAGCGACGTAAGAGACCCTGTGGAAGACGCACTGCGCTCGAGCGACCGTTACAAAGACAGAATTGAAAACTGTGATGAATGTATAACACTTCTATATGTCTTAAACGGCAAGGAGGGCGGCTTCCGCCTCGATCTGGATGCATGCGTTGCCGATCTTGCTAATCCAAAAGCTACCGCATGTGAAACCCACGGTGATTACGCGGACGACGCCGTTGCAATTGCCAAGAAGGCACCCGATGACTGGCTCGGCAGCAACCCAAATGGTTTATGCGACTGGTTCCTCACAGAGAACCAACGCTTCGCCAATGCAGGAAGAATGAAGCGCAAAGAGGCGGTCTTCTCCCGCAACCAGACGCTCTATGAATCAGTGGAAGAAGTACCAGATCTGATGGACCGATCTGCCCTTCAGCGCGCCGTGCAAATAGCAAAGCGCTCGCGAGACGAGCATTACCGAATGAGCAGATTAGACAACAAGCCCACATCGTGCGTGCTTACAGTGCTCATGGCTAAAGTATCGAAGGACCTTCCAGACGATGCATCGGTCCTCGACATTCTCACAAGCTTCACCGAAAGATTGCAAAGAGACAAGTTGCTTGTCGAGCTTGGAGAAAGCTGCCTCATCGGAGCATCGGGACACTGGGACCTGAGCAATCCCGTATATGATGAGAATATGCTTGATGGGTGGGGCAACTCCGATGTGAATGCCTTCTTCAGATGGGCGGAGACGCTCGGTGCTGACTTGGCTGGCTTACAGCAAAGCAACGCGAAAAAAGAGGCAGCTGCCGCTTCAATCTTCGGCAAAAAGGTCAAGGAAAATATCTTGCCAGCCACAGCGGGTACAGCTGCTGCAGTCGTCCCGCATAAGCCCTGGAGGAGCATATAATATGACGGCGGCCGACCTGGAGACCGCCATCGACGAGTTGCGGATAAACTACCCCCAGATGACGATTAGCGCGGATGAAAATGAGACAGTGATTGCAGAGGGAGACTATTGCCTAGACGCAGAGTACGACGGGGTTCGGTTGGTTGAAACGTTCGTCATCAGGGTCGCAATCCCGCCCGACTACCCAAAAAGCGTCTCATCCGTGAAGGAGATATCTAACATCATTTCTTCAGATTACGAGCACCTGTACGAAGACAGATCGTTTTGCCTCGGTATCGACGGGGAATTGCGCATGGGTATTTTGGATAATCCGTCCATGGTAGCTTTTCTGGAAGGCCCCGTACGGAGCTATCTATATTCAGCCCTCTTCTATCGCCGTTACGGCAGGTATCCCTTCGGCGATCGAGCTCACGGCTCCTTCGGCATCATGCAGTTCTACATGGAAATGCTTGATGTCGATAATGCATCACAAGCCTTAGACATAATAAGGTTTATTGAGATCGGAAATTACAGGGGGCATCTGCCCTGCCCTTGTGGCTCCGGGGTAAAGCTTAGAAATTGCCACGGTGAACAGCTATTCGAGATAATCAACGGAGAGAAGAGAGGGGTTATTCTCAAAGATTGGGATAAAGTAAAGAAACATGCTTATATCGAGGAACAATACAGGAATCATCCCGCATCTGTTCTCCGTGCCCTATCTCTTAAGAGCCCATCTCGTCGGTCATAGCGAAGTGTGTTTTGCAGTCAGTAACGACGGTTTTCATTGCATCTTAGGAAGCCAGATCAATTACCAACACGTTTGAAAGATGCACTTGGGGCCCGATGTGTCGAGCCCCAAGGTTCTAAATGGCGTTGTTGTCTGGAAACTATTTGCTGAAGGCGCACTTTAGTTTCTTTGCCAGCTTTATCTCATCTTGCTTCTTTGAACTTGCGTTAGCGCTTGCTTCGATAACCTCAATACCTAGAGGCTACTCCGTAAGTCATAATCCCAGTTCAAGCGTCACTTCACCTCGGTTTCTGGTATAATGAGTGTAAGGTTTTTGACGATGTTGAGACAAAAACCTTACACCTCTAAAAGGCTCCTTACCTCAAAACCGGGAACATTCATGTATAAAGATACTTCTCAAATGACTATAGAGGACTTCGTATTTCCCTTCGGCTCTCTCGATCCCAACAACCGCTGGGTACGTATGGCTTCGTTTGTGCCATGGGACGAGATCGAGAAGTCCTACGCAAAGAGCTTCGGCAAGACCGGCGCT
>NZ_JAVWUP010000137.1:0-6811 GCF_036667095.1 Gordonibacter sp.
CGCGCACCTGGCTCTCCGACACGCCCAACGCCGAAGCTGCTGCGGCGTAAAGCAAGGCTTCCCCTGCCGCTCCTGGCAACCCCGCATCAAGCGGCAGCTTTACATTCGAAACCTCAAGCATATAAATCCTTATTTTCGAGGCCTTTTCAAGCAGAAATATTTCTTGTTTGCGAAGGCTCGGGATATCTCTTCACAAGATACTACACTGAGGACCCGATGCGACCCATCACGCCTCCCCGACGCAAGAAACGCGACTAATGAAGCTACCTCACCGAACGCGCACCCCGCACAGCTATCCCGCAAGCTGAACAGCCGCCGCCCTACCGGCAGTCAGCCCGCTGGCCCAGGCCCAATGCAGGTTGTAACCGCCGCAGGGAGCATCCACATCCAACGCCTCGCCTACTACGTACAGGCCCTTGTCCAGATGCGATTCCATCGTAGTCGCGTCGAAGTCTCCCACCGAGAAACCGCCGCGCGTCACCTGGCACTGGCGTGCATCGCCCACACCCTCGACAACAAACGGGAGCGTCTTGAGCGAGCGAGCCAAAGCCGGCACGTCCGCCTTGGAGAAGAGGGCTTCGGAGCGCAGGCCGGCTTCCCGCAAGACAACACGGCTTACCGGCGGCAACAGCAACCCGCGCAAAAAGCCTTCGCCAGAGAGCTCTCCGACATGCGCCGCCATGCGCTTGCGACGGCGGAACAAGTAGCTTTCGCAATCGGCTTCGGCAACGAACGGCAGCAGGTCCACCAACAGCCGGTCACCAGGGCTTGCATGGCGGGAAAGATTGAACACCGCGATCCCCGACACGCCATAGGAGCGGAACAACAGCTCGCCCTCTTCGCGCGCCCGAAGGGTACCGCCCGCATCCACCAAGGCAAGCGCCGCGCGCACGCGGATGTTGTCCAGGCTTTTCGCCACGCTGCCCGCCGTGCGCAGCGGCCCAAGCACCGGCCGCGCAGATGCCACCCGATAGCGCTCGGGCAGCAAACCTGCAAGCCCGCGCCCCCCACAGGCCACCACCACCGCGTCGGCATGCTCTATCGCTCCGTCGGCGAACCGCAGGTGGAAGTGCTCGCCCGTGCGCTCAGGGGGCACGACGCTCACAACCGCGCTGCCACAGGCCTCGCGCACGCCGCCCGCTGCGCAAGCCTCGCGCAGCACGTCCAGCACAACCGACGCCTTGTTTGCCAGGGGATACAGTCTCCCTTCGCCCTCTTTGCGCCACTCCAGGCCCCAGTCGGCGAAAAACTCGTGTACCGGGTTCTCGTCGCAGCTCGCAGCCGTGGCGCTATCTCGCCGTGCGCTCCGGCCCCGCAACGCTATCAGCGCGTCGCGCACGAAGGCACCGTTGCGGTAAAGCCCTGCATCGATATGCGCGTTCGAAAAGTTGCACCGCCCATTGCCTGTGGCCAGAATCGAGCGGCCAACCCGCTCGTCAGCCTCGTACAGCACGACCTCGACGTCATGCGAGGCGTTGCTCCCGCCCGGCGAGCGCAACGCCTCGCCCGCCGCCACCGCGGTTGCCAACCCAGCGGCACCGCCGCCTATAATCGCAAGTTTCTTCATCGCTCCATCATATCGCAAAGTTGAGAAGCGTGTATTCGCTCCACCAATCCCCCTAGAAGCAGGCGGCCCGACAAATACCGCCCTCTTGAGCAAGATGCAAAGCTCGATGGACGGGCCGAGGCAGAAAATCAAGCGATGCTGTGCAAATTTTTCGTTTTCCCGCACCGGAGGGGATCGTTTCGCGCCTTTTGCGCGTCGAGGCACCCGCAAGCTCAAGCGCAACAAAAAGTACGCGCGCTTGAGCTGGGATTACAAAAAATTGCAACGCAAGAACCGAGGAGAAGCAGAGAAACGGAATGCACCGAGTGCCGGAAACCGAAAAATTTGCACAGCATCTGCCTTTTCCGGCGCTATACCTCCAGTGACGTTGTCGCAGTCAAACGACTTTGCCACCGATTCCTGTCCAAAACCACTCGCTCCAACCTCAATCGGCCCTTACGCCAGCCTTGCGAGCCTCTTGGCATGCCAGCTCCCGAACAGGCGATAGAGCACCTGAAACACCACCGATATCGCCGCCGCGCAGGCGACGAACACCACCGTCATGCTGGTCGTGAACGGCTCGATGCCGAACAGGCCGTGCAGCAACGTGGCCCCGAGCACCGTGCCGCCCACCACTACGACGACCAGCGCTGCGCGCAGCGGCGTAAACGGAATGGACAGCCGCACGATAAGCAGGAAGCCAACCCACGCTGTCAGCAGCACGCACAGCGTCGACACCTGGCTGTAGTCAAGCCCCAGCGACGTATACCCTATCACGTTCACCGCCACCACGTTCAGCACTGCGCAGAGGGCACCGGGCAGCGACTTCACGATGACGTTTTCCAGGAAGCGCCCGCGGATGCGGTCTTTGTTGGGTTCCAGCGCTAACACGAACGAGGGCAACCCGATAGTGAACGCCGAGATCAGCGTCATCTGAATGGGCTGGAACGGGTACTGCCATGGCAGGAAGATAAACAGCACCGCCAACGACATGGACAGCAGCGTCTTCACCAAGAACAGCGAGGCCGAGCGTTGCAGGTTGTTGATAGAGCGACGCCCCTCGGCCACCACTTTCGGCATGGAAGCGAAGTCGTTGTCCACGAGCACCAGCTGGGCCACGTTGCGCGCCGCGTCCGAGCCAGCCGCCATGGCCACCGAGCAATCGGCCTGCTTGAGAGCCAGCGTGTCGTTCACGCCGTCGCCCGTCATGGCCACCACGTGCCCGCGCTCCTGTAACGCAATCACGAACTGCTTTTTTTGCTCGGGCTTTACGCGCCCAAACACGTGGTAGCGCTCGATAGCGGCGGCCACCTGCTCGGGCGTCTCCAGCGTCGTGGCATCCACGTACTGGTCTGCACCCGGCACACCCACTTTCTGGGCGATGCCCGAAACCGTGCGCGGGTCGTCGCCCGAAATGACGTTCACCGTAACGCCCTGATCTTTGAAGTAGCCAATGGTCTGCGCTGCCGTCGCACGTATCTGATCATGGATGCACACAAAACCGAGGGGCTCCGGCGTACCCACCACGTCCCCGTCATCGGTAAAACCGTCCACGCGCGCCACCAACAGCACGCGGGCATCTTCGGCAAGCTCGTTTGCCTGGCCCTCCACCGCCGCATAGCCATCGCCCAACACGAAGCGCGCCGCACCCATGACATAGGCGCGCCCGTCTGCGAACGCCGCGCCCGACCACTTCTTATCCGACGAGAATGGCACGATACGCACCACCGACAGCCGCGCTACCGCGCTTTGCGCATAGTGCTCGATAATGGCCTGCGCCGTCTCGTTGGGATCCTCGTCGGCAACAGCAAGCGAGGCCAGCGCCGTGTCCACCTCGGCCGCATCGGCGCTGCCCACCAGCTCGACGGAGGCTACCTCCATGGCACCCGTGGTGATGGTGCCCGTCTTGTCCAGACACAGGGTATCCACCCGAGCCAACGTCTCGATGCAGTACAGTTGCTGCACCAGCACCTTCGATTTCGCCAAGCGCACCACCGCCACCGCCAGCACCGTGGACGTCAGCAGAATGAGGCCTTCGGGGATCATGCCCACCAGCGCCGCCGTGGTAGACAAGACGGCATCGTTGAACGCCACGCTATGGCTGAAGAATTCGCGCGAGAACAGGATGGCACCCAAAGGGAAGATGATGAAGCTGACGAACTTGATAATGCCGTTTAAGCTGTTCATGATCTCGGAGTTCACCGCTTTGCGCTGCTTGGCTTCCGCGCTTATCTTGGCAGCGTAGTTCTCCTTGCCCACATGCTCGACACGCGCCGTAACCGTACCGGCATTCACGAACGAGCCGCTCATCAGCTTATGCCCGATCTGTTTCTTGATAAGGTTGCTCTCGCCGGTAAGCAGGCTCTCGTTCAAGTCGGCGGCACCGGCCACCACCTCGGCATCGGCCGGCACCTGGTCGCCACGCCCTAGAACCATAAGGTCGTCGCGTACCACATCATTTAAGGGAACCTCCACCTGCGCACCATCGCGAATAACCTTGGCATGCGATCCTGCAACGATGGACAGACGGTCGGTCGTACGCTTCGAGCGAACCTCCTGCACGATACCAATAACCGTGTTCAGCACGATGACCAGCATGAACAGCATATTCTTGTACGAGCCGGTTATCAGCACGAACAGCGCCAGTATCACATTGATGAGGTTGAACAACGTGCAGACGTTGCCCAGCACGATCTGCTTGATCGTGCGCGTCTTCACGTCCACGTCGGCGTTCACGTCACCTCGAGCGACCCGCTCGGCCACTTCGGCGGAGGTCAGACCTTTCAGCTTTTCATCCATGCGAGTTCCTTATCGTAATCGGCGAGCAAGGTGCCCGCAGCGAGCGATACCCGGGCAAGTAAGATTTTCGATGCGCCCCATTGTACGACGATCACCACAAAAACAGCCCCCGATCGACGAGGATGGGGGCCGTTTCCGCGCGAATCGCGCAAATCTAAAAGACAACGCAGCAAACCACGCCTACGCCTGCTGTTTCACCTTGCTCGCAAGATACAGGCAAACGGCCATGATGGCCACGTTCACCAACGATGAAGGGTCGAACGAGCCCTGCGCGAGCGACATGCCCAGACCGATCAAGCCGAGGACCAAGCCGATAATGCACAGCACGAAAAACGGGCCCACCTTCCGAGGGTTCTTCGCTCCACGCAAGCCCAAAAAGCCGATGATCAGATTGAGAATGCCGCCGACGATGAAGGGAATGGCAAAGGCAATGGCGGCTGTCGCAACGCTCACGGACACCCCATCGGCCTCGATGGTATCAGTCGTCGCCCCCGGCAAGGCAACCCCCGCCGCCATGAGCGCACCGAACAGCACGAGAAACACGGCAAAGACGATAGTGATGATAGAGACAACTTTCAACGCCTTCTGCGAACCGGACATATGGTCCCCTTCCTCTGGTGCACGATGCTCCAAAGCGGCAGGCATGCAGCGCCTTGGAGCATCGAGCAAACGAGCCCTCCGCTTTCGGAAAGCGTCTGCAATTATAGAAGCCTGCTATCTTTGCCATGTTCGCCACCGGGGATGTTCATCTTTTAGTTGAATCAAAAGAGCGGCGAAGATCCCGAAGTTCGCCGGGACCTTCGGTTTGCGTAAACCGCCTGGAAGAGCGGCCGGTTCTACTTGGATTCCAGTATCGGAATGGGCGTCTCGTCCGTCTCGTCGAGGTTTTTGTCCCACACGTAATACTTGGTCTCGCGCGCTATCAGCCCCGACAGCGCCAACACCACAATGATGTTCGGCACGGCCATGAGCGCGTTCGTGATATCAGACACCGTCCACACCAAATCCCCTATGCCAATAGCACCCAGAAATGCCATGAGAACGTAGAGCACCTGGTAGGGGCGCACCGCATGCTTTCCAAACAAGTACACGACGCAGCGGTTGCCATAGTACGACCAACCGAGGATGGTCGAGTACGAGAACAGCACCATGCCGATGATCAAGATAGGCGTGCCAATGTAGGGAATGGCGCCGAAGGCGGCGCTGGTCAAATCGGCACCGGCGTGGATCTGGCCGCCTTCCAAGATACCGGGGTTGGCAATGAGCGTGGATACCAACACGATGCCCGTAAGCGCGCAGATGATAACGGTATCCCAAAACGTGCCGGTCATGGACACGAGGGCCTGGCGCGCCGGGTTGCGGGTCGATGCGGCAGAAGCCACGATGGGAGCCGAGCCCAAACCCGACTCGTTAGAGAACAGGCCGCGTGCGCAGCCGAACTGCAACGCCATCATCAGGCCCGACCCCACCGCGCCGCCGAAGGCAGCTTTGGGCGTGAAGGCGCACTCGAAGATAAGGCAGATGGCCGGCCAGACGAACTGCCAGTTGATGCCGATGATCATGATGCAGCCCCACACATACACGATGGCCATGAACGGCACCAGCTTCTCGCACACCTTCGAGATAACCTTGACGCCGCCGAAGATAACAATGGACACCATGATGACGATGGCAAGTCCGATGCCCCACGTAGGAATACCCGGAGCATTCGAGATGATGATGCCCGTCATGGAGCTTGACTGCACCGCCGAGCCGATGCCGAACGACGCGATGGCGGCGAACAGGGCAAAAGCGCCTGCGCCGAGCATAGCCCACCAAGGCGTCTTACCATCCTTCTCGAAACCGCGCCGCCACGCGTACATGGCACCACCCAGCATATTGCCCTTGTGGTCGCGTACGCGGTACTTCACGGCAGCATAGGTCTCGGCGTACTTCGTTGCCATGCCGAACACGCCGGTCAGCCACATCCACAGCACCGCGCCCGGACCGCCCGCCAAAATGGCCGTGGCCACGCCCACGATGTTGCCGGTACCGATCGTGGCCGACAGTGCCGTGGTCAAAGCGCCGAACTGGCTGATGTCGCCCGGCACATCCGGATCCTTCGTCACCGACAGCTTGATAGCCGTCGGCAGCTTACGCTGGATAAAGCCCGTGCGCACGGTCAGATACAGATGCGATCCCAACAGAAGCACGATCATCGGCGGCCCCCACACGAAGGCGTCGATGCCGTTGATAATGCCCACGATATCCATGAGCGGCCCCTCTTTCTCTCGTCGGTCCCCTTATGCGACTGAAAGAGCCGTTGCCGAAACCGAGTGGCGAACAACCGCCCTCCCCCTCACCAGATGCGCCGCCGTACCAAGGAGAAGCGACACCAGGCGCAGGTGAGAAGCGTCTGCACCCGATCGCGCAATCCGTTTCGGCAGAAGCACTTTTCCACGCTAAAGTGGTTGGATTATAGTCGCC
>NZ_JAVWUP010000138.1:0-6791 GCF_036667095.1 Gordonibacter sp.
TTGCTTTACGCCGCAGCAGCTTCGGCGTTGGGCGTGTCGGAGAGCCAGGTGCGCGCGGTTCGCCTGCTGAAGCGCAGCGTTGATGCACGCAAGAAGCGTGATGTTCACTTCGTGGCGGCGCTCGGCGTGGAGTTGTCCAATGTCTCCGTGGAAGATGAGGCGCTTGGCACCGCCCTGCGACGTGGAGGCGCAGGCGCTTGTGCGGGCACGCACGTGAAGCGGCATGAGCCGTATGCGCCGCTCGCCGTTCCAGACCTGGGCGGCGTTTTCGCGCGCAGCGGCGAGCCGCGTCCTGTCGTGGTGGGCGCGGGTCCTGCCGGCCTTTTTGCCGCGCTGTACCTGGCCCGCGCGGGTTTGCGCCCGCTGCTGTTGGAACGCGGCGGGGACGTTGATGAGCGCTTGGCTGCGGTGGCTGCCTTTAACGCGGGCGGGTCGCTTGATGCTCAGACGAATATCCAGTTCGGGGAAGGTGGGGCCGGCACCTTTTCGGACGGCAAGCTCACCACCAATATCAAGAGTCCCTTTGCACGCCACGTACTGGCCTGGTTGGCCGAGGCGGGGGCGCCCGAAGAGGTACTATGGCAGGCGAAGCCGCATATCGGCACCGACAAGCTGGTGGACGTGGTGCGCCGGGTGCGCGAGCAGATCGTCGAGGCGGGCGGCGAGGTGCGCTTTCATACGCAGGTGGTCGGCTTGCGCTTTGCGGAGGGGATGCTTTGCGGCATCGAGGTGCGCGACACCCGCACGGGAGCGGTTCGTGACGTCGCTGCGCGTCGCATGGTGTTAGCATGCGGGCATTCTGCGCGCGATACCTTCGAGGCGCTCCGCGATGCCGGCGTGCTGATGGAGCAGAAGCCGTTCTCAGTGGGCGTTCGCATCGAGCACGACCAAGGGGCGGTGGATCGCGCGCAGTACGGCGAGGCCGCGCAGCATCCCGCCCTGGGAGCCGCCGATTACAAGCTGGCGGTGCATCTGCCGGGCGGGCGCAGCGTGTATACGTTCTGCATGTGCCCGGGCGGCGAAGTGGTATGCGCGGCCAGCGAGCCGGATAGCGTTGTGGTGAACGGTATGAGTCGGCATGCCCGCGACGGCCAAAATGCCAACAGCGCGCTGCTGGTGGGCGTGGGTCCCGAAGACTTCGGCAGTGATGATCCGCTGGCGGGGGTCGAGGTGCAGCGCCGCATGGAGCAGGCTGCCTTCGAAGCGGCCCGTGCGGCTGGCGGTGCTCCGTACCAGGCTCCGGCGCAGACGGTGGGAAGCTTCTTGGAAGGAGGCCCTGGGGCAAGGTCTGACAAGGCTGCAGCAAGGGCTTCGCTTGCGGGGGCCGAAGCGCCGAAGGCTCGAAAACGGATGGAATCGTGTGCTCGCAAGGCGGATGCTGGCAGCGCGGTTGCCGACGGGGTGGATGCCGCCGTGCGGCCCACGTACGCGCGCGGTGTGGTCTGGTGCGACTTGCGAGCCTGCCTGCCTCCCTTCGTTGCCGAGGCGCTGCAAGAGGCTTTGCCGTTGTTGGATGCCAAGCTGCGCGGGTTCGCTGATGCTCGGGCGGTGATGACCGGCGTGGAAACCCGCAGCTCCAGCCCTGTGCGCATGGTGCGCGACGAGGGCTTGCAGGCGCAGTTTGCCGGTACGGGCCGTGTCTCAGCTGGCCGAGAGCGGGAAGCGGCCGATGTTGTCGTAGGTGTGGCGGAAACGGTTGACGCTGATGGAATCATGCAAACGGCTGACGTGGTCGGGGAAACGGCGAAAGCGGCATCCGGTTCGGGCCTCTACCCTTGCGGCGAAGGGGCGGGTTATGCGGGCGGCATCATGAGCGCTGCCTGCGACGGCTTGCGTGTCGCGCAGGCCGTCGCGCAGGGTTTCTCCTGATCCTTCGATGGGCGGGCGCGTGACCGAGGTCTTCGAAGAATGCATGATGCCGCAAGGGGTGAGTAGCAGCCCAAGATTGCTCGAGGGTGTGGGCGACCGCTCGGTGCTTGCGGGCAGTTTGCTATACTGGGCGCGTTGACTGGACGCGGGAAAGGCGGCGCTATGAACGATGAGGGAGCAAGATCACCGGTGCGCGACGCCGGTGCACCCAAGATGCCTTCCGCCGCCTTCCCATTAGAAGGCGCCCCGGTGGTGTTCTACGTGGTGCGCCACGGACAGACCTTGTTCAACGTCATGGGCAAGGTTCAGGGATGGTGCGACACGCCGCTGACAGACGAGGGCATACGCGGTGCCGAGGCGCTCGGGCGGGGGCTTGCCGGGATGGACTTCGCTGCGGCGTTCTCGAGCGATAGCGGGCGCGCGGTGCAGACGCTCGATGTGCTGTTGGCTGCGTGGGCAGCAGCACGCGGCGAGGAGCGTGCGTCAGCCGGACCTTTCCTGCCGAAGTCGGGGTCTCTCCCTTTCGCCAACCTGTCGTTTCCCCTTGCGCAAGATCCGCGCTTGCGCGAATGGTGCTATGGCGATTTGGAGGGCGAGCCGGGGGAACTGCTGCATGCGGCGTTGACGGCGGGCTTTGGAGAAGAGCTGTCGTTCCAGGAGCATAACTGCCGCTTGCCCGAGGTGGCCGACGTTCTGGCCCGTGCCGACACCTCGGGCCGCGCTGAATGCTTCGAGTGCATAGAAGGTCGCTTGAACAGCTTTTTCGCCGAAGCAGGGGAGGCTGTGCGTTTGGCTGGCGGCGGCAACGCTCTGGTGGTCACGCACTCGTTCGTCGTGCGTACGCTCGTGTACTTGCTCGATTCTGCGCGCGTGAACGACCCTGCGAAGATACCCAACGCGAGCATCACGCGCATCGGCTACGACGGCGGGCACTTCTCGCTCGGCGAGATAGGATCCACGTCCTGGCAAGCGTGAAAAGAGCCAGTCCCCCGACCGTGCGCTGAGCGCACGGCTGCGATACGTCGGGGCATGTTGGGATACCTCAGCCTTAAACGTACCCTACTGCATCGATTGTCTACGCATCGGCGGTGTTCGGACGACGCACCATGCAGCGCTCATGGATGGTGAATGCCGGGTCGCGCTTGCGCTCGATAAGCTCGAAGCCGTAATGGCCGTACAGCTGCTCGAGTCGGTCGGTGTAGCAATCGAGGTAGATCGCGATGTCCTGCTCGTCGGCGTAGCCTAAAAGCGGTTTGAACAGCCGTCCGAATGCTCCGGTGCCGCGCTGCTCGCTATCGACACCTACGGAGGAGACGTAGAGGAAGTCCTCGCTGGGTTCGACTGTCCGCAAGAGCCAGTCGGAGCCTGAGATAGGCTCCATCTCCTCGGTGCGCTGTGCGAGCAGGTGCCGCTCTCGCTCGCTCAGCGATGCTTCGAAGAGACTCACGGTGCGCTCCTCCAAGGTAGACCAGCTGGCATCAGCCATCTCGCTTCTGCGGTAGATGTTTGCTGCGGCTGCCTGGTCGGGCAGGGTAAGGACGCAGCCGTACGGCGCAGTTGCCTGGTAGTCGGCGAGGATGGCTGCTTGCATGATGGCTTGTTTGCGGGATTGGTCGAATTCCTGCGCATTGAGCGCTCCGAGCCAGGTGGCATACCACATTTCTTCAAGAAACGACGTGCCTACCATGCATGCGAGTTCGCTCAGAAGATCGGTTTGATCGGGTTGTACGGTGATCAGCCCTGCTACGTTCATGGAAAAATGCTCCGTCTCGTTGTTGGTGACGTCATCATAATGGACGGACAACGCCTTATCGTCAACTTGGAAGACGGCGGCAGTTTGTAAACAGATGGCAGGAAAATCAGTGCACGTAAGTCACTTGATCCTAGGGAGGATACCCATGTCCCTTTTGCGGGGAAAAACATCGGAGCCTGATCATGCGGGAGAACGCCAGGGCAAGGCACTGCGGGAAGACCCCATCGTTCAAGAGGTGGAGCAAGGTTTTCTCATGCGTCCTGAAGAGATAGCCGAAGAAGAGGTGGACGCCGAGCACCGCAGGGAAGCCGAGCGCGAGGAGCGCTGGCGCGATTAGGCGCAGCTTGGCTTTATGCTCCTTCGACCGGCAGGGTGCTTGGTAGCGCGCCGGTTGCTGCTGCGTCCTGGTGCCTCAGCCTCCTGCACTCTCTCACAGCCAACCCCACCGCTAGTGCGGCGGCTAGCAGGTCGGCGGGCGGTTGCGCCCACCACACACCCGCGAGGCCCTTGATAGCGGCCAGCGCCACGATGAGCGGGATGGCGAACAGTAGGTAGCGACTGACGCCCAGCACGATGGACGCGCGCTCCTGTCCGACAGCCTGGAAGTACGCCGAGGCCACCTGCGCCATGAACCCGAGCGGCGCACACACGAGAAGCGGCAGAAAGTGCGAGGCTGTCAACTCGACGAGGGCGGGATCGTCGCCGATGAAGAACGTCGAGATAGGCACCGAGAAGGCGATGACCAGCCCGCATACCGCCGCAAAGACGGCCAGCGTGCCTCCAAGGCTTACCTTCACCAACTCGCGCAGGCGGTCGTGATGCCGTGCTCCGCAATTAAAGCTGGCGATGGGCTGTAAGCCGTAGGTGGCGCTCAGGCACAGCATATCGAGAAGGTAGACGACGTAGCCGTTTATCACGGCGAAGGCGGCGAGGTCGGGATCGCCGCCTAGTGCGCCCAGATAGTTGTTGATGACTATCGTATACACAAGGCTTGCGGCCTGTACGAGAAACAGCGGCAGCCCTTGCCAGAGGATGGCACCGCATACCTTGCGATCCAGTTTCATGCCCGAGAACGTTACCCTGAACGTCGATTTCTTGCTGCATTGGAAGTACAGAATGGCGAAGAACCACAGACCCGTGCTCAAGCCGTAGTAGGCTCCCGCAGCGGCGAATCCCAGTTCGAAGACGTACACGCATGCGTACAACCACAAAAGCGACAAGGTGGAGCCGATGATGGCCAGCCACGAGGCAAGCGATGGCTTCTCGTCGGTGCGCAGCAGCGCGCACAGCAGCTGTCCTAGGGTGCAGAAGGGGTAAAAGCACATGAGCAGTCGGATGAACGCCGTCACATCGGCATGGATATCGGCCGTGGCACCCAACAGCGTGGCGATTTGCGGAGCGAATAGGGCGATGGCTACCGAAAGCGCCACCAGTAGGTACGCTGACAACCAGAAACCTTGGGCGAACACCTTCTGCGCACCTGCGGTGTCCCCGCTGCCCAGACGCTGTCCTGCTGCCGCGGCCGTGCCCATGCCCAGTGCCCCGCCCAACGCCAGATTCAGCAGTTCGAGCGGCAGGATGACGGTGACGGCGGCCAAACCGAGAGGCCCCAGGCCGTTGCCGATGATGAGCCCTTCGAGTATCACCATTACTATCTGTGCCAGCATGCCAGCGAACGTGATAGCAGCATAGCGTGCGAACAGCGGCTTGATAGGAGCGGCTCCCAGCTCGCGTTCGGTGGGTTCGGGTTCGATGCGCAGCTCGTCCATGGCCGTCGGCCTCCTAGCCTTATTGGCGTTCCCTCGGGGTGACGATACCGCGAAGCGACGACGAGCGGGGGATTATACCGGGCCAGATTTGGCGGTCTGCGGGATTAAACGGGATTACTCGGGGGGTGGAGGGCTTGCGCCTCACTCCTGCCAGAAGCTGCGGGTGAGCTCCTGGCGGCTGGCATGCCCTGTCTTTTTCAGGATGTTGTGCACATGCGCCTTCACCGTACCCAAGGCCAACTGCAGCTCGCTTGCGATGTTCTGGTTGTCCTTGCCCTGCAGCACCAGCGCGAGGATCTCCCTCTCGCGCGCCGTCATGCCGTGGCGCTCGCAAAAGGCGGGCAGCAAGTCCTCGATCTGCTGGCGCACGACGGGGTTTTCGGACACGGGCGGCTCCTTGAACCGCAGCCGCAGCGTGGCTGCGGCCTCGCGTAGGCTGAAGAAGGCGAACGCCAGCATGAGGAAGTTCTCGGAGAAGTTGCGCTCTGATAGATAGAGGGGCAGTAAGGTGGACGATGCCGGGTCGGGGTCCCAGACCAACATCATGAGCGTGTCTTCGAGGATGATGCACAAGGTCAGCGTGAGGGTGATCAAGAGCAGCGGCTTTTGCCGGCGCATCCTCGTTTTCTCGATGTCGCTTGTGACCTTGCGGTAGCGCAGCAGCACGTATCCCAGGCACCACAGCAGAAATACCTGACGCATGCTGTAGAACAGCCATTGCTTGCAGGGCCCCTCGGGGAGGACGACAAGGATGGTGATGCTGAGCACAACAAAGCCGACTGCCGGCAGGACGAGCAGCGTCCGCCGCTTTTCGCCGAGGAAATCACAGACGACGAGCCAAAGCGACTCGAGGATGCCTACAGCGAGGAAGGTTCTAAAAGCCGGTTGGTCTATGGCGTAGAACGCGTCAAGGGGAAACGCGGTGTTCTGGCCGAGGTACTCGTTTTGGAAGATGAGCGCCAGATCGAGAAAGTAGAACAAGAAGAACGCTACCATATAGAGGTGGTTTCGCTTGCGACAGACGAAGTACGCGGAAAGCGAGATCGTTCCCGCTGCGATACAGACGAGCATGACGAGGATCGTGTAGAAGTAGAAGGCAATCTCCAAGGTTTAGTTCCCTTCGATTTCCCCGCTTGCGGGTCGGCCGTTCGTCTTGAAGCTATTCTACCTCGCGGGTTTAGAGAGTCGGAGGGGGTTAAAGATCTTTTGTAAGCTGAGGACGTATCTCCTGTTCAAAGCCGGGATTATTAGAGATTATTTCGGGTGTAGATTCTTTTCCGGGAAAATAATCTTCATTATTCCTTCACAACGATGGGTGTCGGTCGCATAGTGGGCGCCATGAGATGCGGCCTCAACACGGAGGCTGCGGACATCCGACCCTCTAGGAGGAACCATGGCAG
>NZ_JAVWUP010000139.1:0-2750 GCF_036667095.1 Gordonibacter sp.
TGGAGGTGCCGGACTGGGCGTTTCCCTTTGCCAAGAGATAGCGCAGCTACACGATGCGCTTCTGACCTACACGTCGAAGCTCGGCAAAGGAACCACGGCCACGGTAGAATTTACCGCTTCGTGACAAGCCGCGAGCAAGCTCGTGACAGGGACGCACGAAACTGGAACCATCGGATGCAGAGGGCGTCCACGTCCTGAAAGGAACCTCGATGGAACACCAAGAAAAACGAAAAGGATCGTTTGCCACGCTCGGCATTGCCGCACTATTCATAGCCATTTGCGTGGTGTCATTAGGGTCGTTTTTGGCCAATGCTGGAGCCGCTGAAACCGGAGCCATATACGCCGAAACCACCCCCGACAACGTAACAATAAACGATGAAGTGACCGCACCGGACGGCCTCGACGTAAAAGTGGACACCCGCGGCATCGATCTGCCCGAAGGAAGCGTGTCGGCACAGTACGCCGCCGCAACAGCAGCCGACATAGCCGAGCGCGTGTACGGCAAGCAGCCCACCGGACGCGTAGCCGTGTCGCTACGGGACAGCGCAACCACGATGGATGAGGATTACTACGAATTCCAGGGCTTGTATTGGACCGTCGAGGCCGAGGTCGAAGGAGGCTCCTTGACGATCAGCGTCATCGCCGACACCGGGGTGGACACGATGACCAACCTCTACCAAGGCGAAAGCAATTGGCAATGGTTTGATGATTGGGGCGACGGCGAAGGTTGCGCCGAGCGCTTCGGAACCGAAGCAGAGCTCGTTGCCCAACACGAAGAGATATATGCAAAATATGGCGAGAATTACGGCAAATCGACCCTGACCGACGAGGAGCGAGCCATCGCGTATCAACCGAAGCGCGACGGAATGCTGGAGTTCGCAGCTTCCGCAGCTAGCTATCCGCACGGTGCCACAGCTGTCGATATTGTCAACCAAGCGGGTCTCGGCAATGGCGCAAACGCTACAGCAGGCCGCATCCTCATGAGAGGAGGAAGCGGACGCGATTCCGAACATATGACACAGTGGTACGTGATCGAGGTCACACTCGACAACGGCACCTACCTGTACGTCGACATCGACCAAGGCAATATGGGACTCATAGGCTACGAGCGCCACGTCACCGACATGCCTACCCTCCTGTACGGCTAGGCTGCGCGACCACCAGCTTTCTGCGAACGCACAAATGTTACCTTACTGGTTGGCGCAGTAAGACAGCGAGAAGCCCCCAAGTGCCCGAGATTGTCCCGTTGCGCAACCGAGCGTGCTTCTGCACGTGAGGATAAGCGCGAAAGGGGCAAGATCGGGTGATTGGGGGCTTCGCAGCGTCAAGCAGTTGCGCCGTTCGGAGAACGGCGCAACGAAAGCTTACAGGGCCTTCTTGGCAACCTCGACCACGGCGGCGAAAGCGGCGGGATCGTTGATGGCCATGTCGGAGAGCACCTTGCGGTCTAGCACGACGCCAGCCTTCTTCAGGCCGTTCATGAACAAGGAGTAGCTCAAGCCGTTGATGCGGGCAGCCGCGTTGATGCGGGTGATCCACAAACGACGGATGTCGCGCTTCTTGTTGCGGCGGTCGCGGTACATGTACTGAAGCGAATGCTGCACCTGCTCTTTAGCGGCACGGTAGGAGCGGGACTTCGCACCGTAGTAGCCCTTTGCACGGTTAAGAACGGTACGACGCTTCTTGTGGGCGTTAACTGCACGCTTGACACGAGGCATAACAGATCACTCCTTTACTAGCGAAGCCCGAGGTTGCGGCCGATGACCTTCTGGTCAGACTTCGCGACTTCGGTCTCGTGGCGGAAATTGCGCTTGCGCTTCTGGCTCTTCTTCGTCATGATGTGGCTCTTAAACGCCTTGGAGCGCATGATCTTGCCAGAACCGGTGACGCGGAATCGCTTTGCGGTGCCGCGATGGGTCTTCATCTTAGGCATTCTCTTCGTCCTTCCCTTCAGCTTCCTTCTTCTCGTTTTCCTTTTTCTTCTTCGCCGCAACCACCGAAGGCAGGGGGGCGATGAGCATGTGCATGTTACGGCCTTCCATCTTAGGCTGGCTCTCGATGATAGCCGTTTCCTTCAGATCGTCAGCCAGACGCTCCAAGATGGTAAGCCCCAGTTCCGGATGCGCCATTTCGCGACCACGGAACATGATGGTGATCTTGACCTTGTTGCCCGCGTCGAGGAAGCGAACGACGTGCTTCTTCTTCGTGGTGTAGTCGCCCACATCGATCTTCGGACGGAACTTCATTTCCTTGGTCTCGATCTTGCTTTGGTTCTTACGGGCCATCTTGGCCTTGATTTCCTGGTCGTACCTGAACTTGCCGTAGTCCATGATGCGGCACACGGGAGGATCGGCGTTGGGCGCGATCTCCACGAGGTCGAGTCCCTCGTTATCAGCGACACGCTGGGCCTCTGCCGTGACGTAAATACCCATCTGCTCGCCGTCGAAACCGATAAGACGGCATTCGCGGACCGTAATTTCTTCGTTGAGCCGTGGCTCCTGAGCAGCTATCGCGCTCACCTCCTAATCTTCCGCGCTTACGCGCTTCAGTGAAAAACCCGTCGCCTTGGGTCAGGCGGCGGGTTCGCATTCTCATAATGAAACCGCTAGGCGGCTTCGCATATTCGAGCGACCCATCAGCTGCCGAAGCGCCGAATCAGGTGGAGGGTTTCCCCCCGCTTGAGTAAACAACTTGCCTAGTTTACCAAGAGAAGTGCCAACACGCAAGCATTTTCTTACTGGAAGTTGGAA
>NZ_JAVWUP010000139.1:2850-6775 GCF_036667095.1 Gordonibacter sp.
AGGCACCTTGTCCGAAAGCATCGGATTTCCACAGGGCTCTGCTATACTTGCGACAAGAGTCAGCCCTTCCCGCCTCCCGGCGGACGCCTCGCACGACGGAAAGGATGCCCGTGAACCGCCTGCCCCGCACGCTCATGCTCATCGGCGCTTGGACCGCCTGCATCTTGGGATGCGTCGGCGTGCTCGTACCGGTACTGCCCACCACCCCCCTGCTGCTGCTCGCAACGTTCCTGTTCGCGAAATCCTCGCCGCGCTGCCACGATTGGATCATCTCAACGAAGGTGTACCGCACCTATGTCGTGGCCTTCAAAGAGGCCGGAGGCATCCCCGCCTCCACGAAGGTGCGCATCCTCACCGTCTCGTTCGTGCTCATGGGAGCGAGCGCACTCATCGTGCACAACGTGATCGTGTGGGTCATCCTCGGCTGCGTGGCGGCGTTCCTCGTATACCTCATGTGCGTACGCATCCCCACCATCTCGCTGGAAAACGTGCAGCAAGCTCGCGAGGCCGAAGAAGCGGAATAACGCCGCCGCGCTCGACACGCGACGCATCCCTTACAAATTCGACTCATGAAGAGCACGTGTAACAAGACACCGAACCCCTATTGCACTGCTCAAAATGCTTGATTTTCACCTCTTAATTGCTTAATATGCAATTAAGAGGTGAAAATAATGATAAAGACCCACTCGATGCTCATAGAGGAACAGTCGAAGTACGCGGCACCGGCAAACAAGCTGATACGCATGGTGCGCGATGGCCAAATCATCCCCATCGTCAGGGGTCTCTACGAAACCGATCGAACCGCTTCACCCCACCTCCTCGCAGGCAGCATCTACGGACCATCGTATCTCTCGTTTGAGTTCGCGCTAAGCTGCCACGGCCTTATTCCAGAACGCGTGGCAACCATCACCAGCGCTACGTTCAGCAAGAAAAAGAAAAAAGAATACTCAACGCCATTCGGACGATTCACGTACCGCGACGTTCCCCCCGCTGCGTTTCCCCTTGGAATCGAGACTCGCGAAGCGGACGGTTACCACTATCGCATCGCGCGCCCGGAAAAAGCCCTTTGCGACCAGCTCTACAAGCTCCCCCCCGTAGCGGGAACGAAAGAACTGGAATACCTGCTCTTTGACGACTTGCGTATCGACCGAGGCGAGTTCGCAAAACTGAATGCAGCAGAAATCCATTCTTACGAAGGCAAATACCGCTGCACCAACGTCAAGCTGCTTGACAAGAGCCTCAGGAGGGTCAGACCATGAACGCGTCCTTCGAATCAATGCTGCAGGCCTACAGCACCGAAACGCCAACCGATCGCAAGAACGCCGTCAAAGAGATCATGCAAGAAATCGTTTTATGCGGATTGTCCCGTGCCGGTTTTTTCGACAAGGCTGCGTTTTACGGCGGCACCGCCTTGCGCGTGTTCTAC
The DNA here is from genome assembly GCF_036667095.1 of Gordonibacter sp. Taxonomy (NCBI): domain Bacteria; kingdom Bacillati; phylum Actinomycetota; class Coriobacteriia; order Eggerthellales; family Eggerthellaceae; genus Gordonibacter; species Gordonibacter sp. Next base: position 4,277 of record NZ_JAVWUP010000139.1, read on the forward strand.
GGGCTCGACCGCTTTTCCGAGGATCTCGACTTCTCCCTCATAGCGCCCGATGCCTCGTTTGATCTTGCAGCATATTTCCCTACCCTCGAGAACGAAATCCGCTCGTTCGGCTTGAACGTTTCCATCGAGACGAAGATCAAGGCAAACGATTCCGCCATCCACTCTGCTTTTTTGAAGGCAAATACCCTTGAGCATCTGCTGCTGTTTTACGCGCCCGAAGACGTAATCGGCGGTACCGAGGCAACCGAAAAGATCAAAATCAAGTTCGAAGTTGACACAGATCCCGCACAGGGCGCCACCTTCGAGCGCCGCTATCGACTGCTTCCCGCCCCCTACGAAGTCAACCTTTACGATCAGCAGTCGCTTTTCGCTGGGAAAATACACGCGGTGCTCTGTCGAGGGTGGAAGAAGCGCGTAAAGGGCCGCGATCTTTACGACTACGTGTTCTACCTGTCGCGCAACACGCGCGTGAACACCGCGCACTTGAGCGCCAAGCTCGTGCAAACCGGGCACCTAGCAAGCGGCACGGTACTTGCCGTCGACGAAGTTCGCAACCTGCTCTGTGAGAAGTTCGACTCCCTCGACTTCCAAAACGCAAAGCTCGACGTCGCACCCTTCATCCACGACACCGAGGCCCTCAATCTGTGGAGCGCAGACTTTTTCAAGCAGATATCCCAAGAGTTGCAAGGATAGCCCCTTCGGCTGCTAGTTCGCAGAAGCCGTTCTCCAATTCGCTAGCACCGCAGGCCACGCAGAGGCGGTCCTTGGATTCGCCGAAGCTCGCTTGGCGTTCTTTCTCGCTTCGCGGTTCCGTCAAAGAAGTTCTCGTTCTCTTTCGCTAGAGTAATCCAGCCATGTACAGTGGCAGATAGTCCACCAAGCCGTCATTCTCGACGTTGAATGGATGCAGAACGAAACCTTGCGAAAGCCGATAGTTCGGCACGCACATCAAGTTGTCGAGTGCTGCGTGCGAATGGCTGCGAGAGCCCGATTTTACTTCAACGGGAATAACGTCCATGCTTCCAGGTTGTTGCAGGAGGAAATCCACTTCGCCGATCTTTTTCGAATAGTAGTAGAAGAGGGCTTCACGGCCGTGCGCGCGAAGCTCTTGGGCAACTGCGTTTTCAAACGCGGCTCCGAAGTTGACCGATACCGCGTTTTCAATGATCGATCGAACTTCAACGGCCTCAAAGGTCGAGAAAAGCAGCCCGACGTCGCTCTGGTAGAGTTTGAAAAAGCTTTGCTCCTGGCTCAGTCCCAAAGGAAAGGTCGCCTCGGTGGCCTTGCGGGCCGGTATCACGACTCCAGCGTTTTCGAGCCAGCCAAAATCAGATGCCATGTCCGCAAAACGCTTCTTTTTTTCGATACCGCTTACAACGAACCGCTTGTTCTCCTTTCCCAGCTGCGCAGGAATGGCGTTGAATATGGTCTTGATTCGTTGGGCATGAACCTTGTTGTCAACGTAGCGAGTTATATCAGCTCGATAGGCATCGAGGATGCTCTTCTGGCGTGCCCGCATTGCTTGGGTATCGTTCGTTGAAACGAACACATGAACGGCTTCCGGCATACCGCCAACCAAAACGTAGCGTCTGAAGAGATCCATGAAGCGTTCGTGTAGAAAATCGGGGACTGGCGTTTTGCTCGCAAAGCAGCCAGCAACAATATCCCACAGGCTCCCGTCGAGACCGTTGGCCCAACAAAATTCTTCGAAGTCCAACGGGAACATCTCAACGATGTCGATAGTGCCAACGGGCAGCGATCTGAAATCGTACGTTTCGATACCCAGCAAAGATCCCGAGTAGATCACATCGAACCGACCGTCGTCGGCAAGATAGCGCATCCAAGTTATTGCATCTCCGCATCGCTGAACCTCGTCAAAGAAGAGGAGGGTCTTTTCGTTGGGAAGGGGGCGAGAAGCAAGAGAGGTTATGCGCACGATAAGGTCTTCGATATCTCGGGCTTCCGAGATAAGCTTAACGGCACTGGGTGCCTCGACAAAGTCGATTTTAATGAGATTCGAGTATTCCTCTGTGGCAAACTTTTCAACGCTGCTTGTTTTTCCGACCTGCCTTGCGCCGGTGATGAGAAGTCCTTGCTTAGTTTTCGTTCGCTTCCATTCGGCAAGCTTGCTCTCGATTTTGCGTGTCAGCATAGTATGGTCTCCGTAAGCACGATTAGTCAAACAAACGCTTATCCCAAAAGACTCTTCGAATACTAGAGTAAATCTGCAAAAGTCGAAATCTAAATGACTTAATTTCTGCAAAAGTACGATATGAATCTGACAGGAACCAGAGTAAACCGGTACTTGCCAAGCTTCAGCATTGCACAAGTTTTGCCAGAATCCTCCCCGCGAACACACGCTTCACCGCCCCGCGAAGGCGAAAACTCTAAAAATAACCCCCTTTGGGCTAGGCATTTTGCCAAAACAGCCCCCAAAGCGCTATGGGAGCGATCCCCCCTTCTGCGCGATCGTTGATGCTGTTGCCACCCGAAGCGATT
>NZ_JAVWUP010000140.1:0-6772 GCF_036667095.1 Gordonibacter sp.
TAATGCACACTACAACTCAGGCAGGGATCGTAGGCGCGCACCAGCTTCTCGATCTCAAGCCGGATAGCATCTTCCTCGGCTCCCGCCTCCACCATCTTCTCAGCCAACAGACGCATATCGGCCTCGAGGTTCGCCACATTCTGGGCCGTGGGAGTCATGATGGACGCATGGACCACATTGCCTTGCGCGTCCAGTTCCAGCTCGTGGAACAGCGCGCCGCGCGGAGCCTCGGTGAAGCCCACGCCGCGACCGGCGCGCACCTCGAAGCCCACCGGCTCGCTCGAACCGGAGATGTCATCCGCAGCCAAATGACGGCAGATGGCGGCGCAGCGGTCAAGCGCGTCCACTAACTCGACGGCCTGGGCCACGTTGTTCATGAAGGGGTTGCGCTCGGGAGGACGCAGGCCGGCCTTGGCGGCAGCGATCTTCGCCGCCTGGCCCAGGTGCTCCCAGGACGCGTTGATGCGCGCCAAGGCACCGGTGAAAAACGGCGAGGCCGTATCGCGCACCCGTGCGAGCAGCGCCGCCGAGTGCGGCACCATGTATTCCTCGATATGATCGTTCACGTCGTTCACGTCAAACTCGACACCGGCATCCAGGAAACGCGCCGTGTTGGAGCATTCGACCGGGTAGTAACCGGGCTCCACCATGGCCAGCATGTCGCCGGTCGTCTGGATGTCGGGCACCTCGAAGCTGCGGAACAGGTCGAGCGCCGCCTCGGCGAACACGCGAGCTCCGTCCATCTTGCCGGCCAGCTCGAGGTACTCCCCCGCTTCCAGCTCGTGGGTGAAGCCGCCGACCACGGCGGTGATGGGATGCACGCTGCGCCCACCCACCCTCGTGCACAGCTCGTTGCCGAGCGCTTTGAGCGCCAGCGCCTGCTCGAACAGCTCGGGGTTCGCCTCGGCCAGAGGAAAGACGCTCTTCATGCCCACGAAGTCGGGTGCCGCAAACACGAACAGGTGCGTCGCGTGGTTCTGCAAATACGATCCGTACACTAAAAGCTCGCGCAGGGCGCGGGTGCGGTCGCTTACCTGCACGCCGAAGATGCGCTCGATAGCGCGCAGGTCGGTGACCACGTGGCTGGCCGAGCAGATGCCGCAGATGCGCGAGGCGATATACGGTATCTCCTCGAAACGGCGGCCGCGAACCATGCTCTCGAACAAACGCGCCGGTTCCACAACATTCATCTCGACGGTCTTCACCGCACCGTCCTCGATGACCACGTGCACGTTGCCGTGGCCCTCGATGCGGGCGATATGGTCCACGTGTATGGCGGTTTTCGTCATGCTCGCATCCTTACTCGTGCGTTGCCAGGGCGGGATTCACCTGGTTGAACATTTCAAGTGCCTTGTCAAAATCGGCAACCGGCACGCCATAGCGCTCGCACGCCTCACGCGCAGAGGGCAGGTTTGCATCGGGCGACAACCCACGGCATCCGTTGCAGGGACGTCCCAAGTTCACGCAGCGCGCACCGCAGCCAGCCCTGGTCACCAACCCCAGGCAGAGCGTCTGCTTGCCGAAGAAACAGCTGGTCTCATTGCGCTTGCAGTCGCCGCACATCGTTTTCGTGTACACGGTCTTGTTCGAGCCGTACAGGGCACGCTGCAGCACGTCGACGAAGTCGAGCGCATCCATAGGGCACGTACGCACCTCGTAGTCAACGTCGATGACAGCGCTCACCGGGCGCGGGGACACCATAGTGCCGCACGCCGCAGGGACCCGCTCGTACACCTGTCCAGGACGCTCGAGGAACGAGGCTGCGGCCATACCCGGGATGCCGGCCGTCGTGGCGCAGGCCCCGATGGCGATGACCGTGGCTGCCCGCTCGCGCAGGTCGCGCACCGTGGCCTCGGCCTCCTCGGTGGTGACGGCGCCCTCGATGACAGCCACGTCGAACTCGTCGGGCATATGGTCGCTCGACGCCAGCTGCCAGTAGCGCAGGTCGATCTGCCCCAGCACATCCAGCAGGTGCTCCTCCGCATTCGTGATCTGCAACTGGCAGCCAAAACAGCTGGCCAAACCTACGACCACGACGCGGGGAACCTTCGGTTTCTCTTGGCAGGCTATGCAGTTTCCGCTCATATTACATCGACCCCTGAATGTTCTTGGCTTCCCAGTAGTTGAACACGGGCCCGTCGATGCACACGTACTGGTGCCCGATCTGGCAGTGGCCGCACTTGCCCATGCCGCACTTCATATGGCGCTCGAAGCTCACGTAGATATGGTCGTAGCTGATGCCCTTCTTGCGCATCTCGTCGATGGCGAAGCGGTACATGATGGGAGGCCCGCAGAGAGCCCCGAAGGTATTGTCCGCGTCGATCTCCAGATGCTCGAACGGCTTGGTGACCAGGCCTACTTCGCCATCCCACGTATCGTCGGGCTGGTCGACCGTTAAGTGCAGGTCGAAGTCGTGGCGATGACGCCACATCTCGAACTGGCTGCGGAACATGACCTCGGAGGGGTTCTTCGACCCGTAGATAATGGTGACCTTGCCGAACTCGGAGCGTTCATCATGGATGTTGTTGATGAGCGAGCGCAAAGGAGCGATACCCAAGCCACCTGCCACCAGCAAGATGTCGTGGCCCTTCATGCTCTCGAAGGGAAACCCGCGGCCGAACGGCCCACGCAAACCCACGATGTCGCCACACTGCATCTGGTGGAGCACTTCGGTGAACGTTCCCGTACGGCGGACGCACAGCTCGATAAAGCCGCGTTTCGTGGCCGAACTGGAAATGGAGATGGGAGCCTCGCCCACGCCGAAGATGGACACCTCGACGAACTGCCCCGGCTCATGTCGGAACGCCTCGCGAATACGGTCGTCGATCAGGCGGAACTCGAACAGCTTCTCCGTCTCCGTCAGATCGATGATCGACGTGATACGCGCCGGCCAGGGGCGGTACGGGTTGGCTGCCATGAGGTCGGTGCCACTCATGGGCGCCGGACCATCATGGAACGGCTTCACCTGCACGGTGGACACAGCACAGCTACTCGGCATCTTGCGCCCCTTTCCTCTCGAAGAACTCCAATACCTCGATGGGGTTGATGCGCGCCTTGCACGCCGTCACACAGCGCCCGCAGCCCACGCAGAGCATGCGGTCGTGGTTGGCCAGAAAGCCGTTAAGCTTATGGTACATGCGATGGCGTACGCGGTTGCGCCCGTCGTCGCGGAAGTTATGGCCGCCGGCCACCAAGGCGAACTGCGGGGACGTGCACGAGTCCCACACACGCTCGCGTCGCCCGGTCAAGCCATCAGGATCGAACGTATCTTGGATGTCGAAGCAGAAGCACGTCGGGCACACCGCCGAGCATGCCGTACAAGACAGGCAGCGTCCACCTAGCTCGTCCCAATACGGGTCCTTATGGAACGCGTCCATGAGCATGGCCACGTCCTGGATGTCGGGAATGTCGCCGTTGAAGGCCTCCTGCCGCCTGCGCGTGGCATGGCGGAATTCGATACGATCCTCGTCGGTGGCCACACGCGCGTTGCAGGCGGCCTCCAAGATGTTCGCCGCTTCGACGCTGGAGATGCTGACCAGGTACTTGCCACCAATATCCTGCAAAAACAGGTCGTAGCCGAAGCGCGCCTCGTCGCTGCCCCACAGCTGACAGAAGCACGTGTCGCGCGGCGTACAGCTTATCCCTACGATAAGCGTAGCGTTGCGCCGGGCAACGTAGTACGGGTCGGGATAACGCCCTTCTTTGAATACCAAATCGAGCCTGTTCAGGGCGTTGATATCGCACGCATGGGCACCGAAGATGACGCGCGGGGTAATCTCTGCTGAGAAATCGGCCACCTCGTTGTTGCGCGCATCGAACGGGAACAGCGTCTCGGTCTGCGGCAGAAAGTACTTCTTGGGCGATGAAACGGTCGTATCGTACCCCAGCTCGATTTCGTCGAACGCACGAATAACCTCGAACACGTAGCTCCGGTCACGTTTGACCGGAGCTACGACTTCATAGGCTTCCATGAACGCCGACACGAGCGCAGGGAGTTCAGCTGCATCGATCACACGATAGAGCATGCTGCGGGCCCCTTTCTCGTCTGGCTTAAATGAAACCGGGCGAACCTTGAGGGTGCTTACGGCTTCGAAGCTTACGCGAAGAAAATGCCGATCTCGCGCTCAGCTGACTCGGGGGAATCCGAGCCGTGGATGACATTCTCGTCCATAATGAGGCCGAAATCGCCGCGAATCGTGCCGGGGGCTGCTTCTGCCGGATTAGTGGCACCCATGAGTGCACGGCATTTCGCCACGGCTCCCTCGCCGGACACGACCATCTTCACGACCGGGCCGCTGGTGATGTAGGAGATCAGGCCGGCGTAGAACGGCTTGCCCTCGTGCTCGGCGTAGTTGGCCTGGGCCTGCTCGTCAGTGACCATGCCCAGTTCCATGCGCTCGACAACAAGGCCCGCGCGCTCAAAACGGTTGACGATCTCGCCGACATGGCCGTTCTTCACGCCGTCGGGCTTGATCATGGTGTAAGTCTTCTGCACTGCCATAGGTAGTTCCCTTTCCTTTGTTTCAGACATAAAGAAGGTGCGCGCTCATCGCCGCGCACCTTCGTTGAACCTAACGTTAATTCTGGCTGGGGAAATAAAGCTCGACGCTCGACACCTTCCAGCCTATCATGTCGCGCACCAGCGACACCTTGTACTGGACGTCGGCGCCCTCGGGTACCTTGGCCGTCACGTACACGGTCGAATCGCTCATAGACTTGTCAACCCCGTCGATCGTGGGATTGGAGTCGGATACCACTGGCTCGACCATCGTCTTGGCCTTATCGGCATCGACTTCCTTGGCAAACACCGAGGAAATCGCTGCCTGGGGGTCGTTGAACAGCTGCTTGACCACGGCATCCTGGGTCGGATATCCCCAACCCTGGGTGTACAGGAACACCGTCGCCCCGAATGCCACCAGCACTAGCAGCACGACGAACACGAGCACCTTGAGTCCTACGTTGCGCCGCTTGCGGTCCTGCTTGGCGAGGCCCTTCGACCACTGCTCAAGTTCCTCGTCGCTGGCACTGAAGAAACGGTCTCCGTTGTCAACGCCGGGATACGGCTGGCCGTCGTAGGCATCGGCATAGTAGTAAGGGTCTTCTTGCCCGTAGGCACCATAGCCATCCTGGTCGGCATACATGGACGCACCGTCGGCCGCCACATCCAAACCGGACATGTCGGCAGCCGTTACGGCAGGTATAACCTGCGTGATCTCGGATGTACCCTGGGAGACGGCCGCAACAGCGCGCTGATAGTCGACGCTTGCCGAGTCGGAGAGGTAGTACCGTTTGTCGGCAATGGACTGCTCGAAGGCGTTCACGGCCTTCTGCATCTGACCACAGGCAACGTAGGCCTGGCCTAGGTTCGCGTAGAGCTTGTTCTTGGTGCCGGCCTGCATGTCGAATTGCAGTGCGCTCTCGTAAGAGGCCACCGCGTCAGCCGGGCGGTCAAGGGCCATGAAGCACACGCCTAGGTTCAGCAGCGCCTTCGTAGGATCGGGGTTGCCCTCGTCGAGCGCCGATTCGCGGAACGCCACGCCGGCCTCGGCCGACTTACCCAGCTTCAGCAGCGCATTTCCCATGCCAGTGTAGGCCTTGTAGGGCGTGTCGTACTTGGCATCGGACACCGCGATCTCGAAGTGCTTGACCGCATCTTCGTAGTCATGCAACGCCGCGTACGCCATCCCTAAGTTGTAGTTCACCGCGCCGCAGGCGTCGTAGGACGCGTCGGCCGTCGCCTGGGTATAGGCGTGGATGGCCTCGTTGCAGTCCTTCAGCTTGACGAGGCAGTTGCCTATCTGATGATAGATCAGCCCCATCTCGCCCGGCGCGAGCGGATGGCCTCCGTCCTGCAAGCACTGCGCAAACGCCTGGAGGGCGCCTGCGTAGTCCTTTGCGGCGTAAGCCGCGCGGGCGTGCTGGAATAGGTCGTTGTTCATCTGCTTCCTTACTTACTATGGTTGTGAAACGGCCGCCTGCAAGCAGGGTGCCGGGAAAACGCTATTCGGCAGCATTCTCGATCTCGACGCGCTCGATCACGTCGCCCACACGCAGCTCGCCGATAATGTCGAGACCCTCGATGGTATCGCCGAACACGGTGTAGCCGGAGTCGAGCATAGGCTGGGCGCCCAAGCAGAAATAGAACTGTGAGCCGGCCGAGTTCGGGTCCTGCGAGCGGGCCATGGCCAATGTGCCATCGTTGTGCTCGTTGTGCGGGTTTGTGGTGTACTCCTCCTTGATGGAGTAGCCCGGACCGCCCGTACCGAGGCCCGCCATGGGGTTCTTGGCCTTGGCGATGACATCCTGGGTGGACAGGTCGCGCGTGTTCGGACAGCCGCCTTGGATGACAAAGCCCGGCACGAAACGGTGGAACTTCAGGTCGTCATAGAAGCCCTTGCGCGCCAGTTCGACGAAGTTGCCCACATGGATGGGAGCATCCTTGCCGGCGAGCTGCACGCGGATCGTGCCCTTCGACGTGGTGATGACGGCGATCTCGTCGCCCGTAGGCTGGTACTCGGGGGTATACTGCGCCATGATCTGGCTCCTTTTCTCAATTACGCGTCTGTCTCTGCCGCACGCGTCGACGCAAAGATACGCATCGCGTGGCGAATTACCACATACGATTTGAGATTTTAGCAGGTAACCCCTCGCTTTTGGGAAAAACCGTATAACATTCACGGGGTAGTTGAGGTTTCGGCACTTAGGCCAACAGGTCTGAACTGGTGCCCTTGACAGGATTCGAACCTGCGGCTTTCTGCTCCGGAGGCAGACG
>NZ_JAVWUP010000141.1:0-6583 GCF_036667095.1 Gordonibacter sp.
AGCTTTACCGCGCCGCCTGCGCTGGCTTTTTTCGGAGGGCGGCGGCATCTCCGTTGTTCAGCCCCCCTATAGCTGCACGATTCTTTCGTTACGTTGCCCTGCTGCAGCCCTACTGCAGCAGGGCTGCGCCGTCGCCACGCCGCTCTTTTCCTGCTTCTCCCTTGATTGTATACAATATTCAGTATACGATGCTTTCACCGCACGCAGGGAGCCTCCAAGGCTCATCTCTGTCGAAAGGATCGCGTTATGACCAAGTTTTCCCATGTCATCGTCCGCCGTCCCGCCCGCTCTCTGGTCGAGGGCATTACCTCTGCTCCCGAGCTGGGCCAGCCCAACTACGAGAAGGCGCTCAAGCAGCATGACAGCTACATCGCCGCTCTCAAGGAATGTGGCGTGGACGTAACCGTATTGCCTGCACTTGAGCAGTTCCCCGATTCCTGCTTCGTCGAGGACCCTGCGGTTATCACCCGCAAAGGTGCCATCATCACCAACCCGGGCGCCGACAGCCGCAACGGCGAAAAGGATGAGATCGAGCCGGCTGTGCGCCCATTCTTCGACGACGAGCACGTCGCGCATATCGTCAGCCCCGGCACGCTTGACGGCGGCGACGTTATGATGGTGGGCGACCACTTCTACGTGGGCCGCTCCGCACGCACGAACGCTGAGGGCATCCGCCAATTCTTTTCCATCCTTGAAGGTTGGGGCCTCGAGGGTTCCGAGGTGCCGCTGGAGTACGTGCTGCACCTAAAGACCGGCGTGAACTACCTAGAAGACGGCAACATGCTAGTATCCGGCGAGTTTGTAACAAAGCCCGACTTCGAGCAGTACCATCGCATTGAGATTCCCGAGAACGAGGCCTACGCCGCGAACTGCATCTGGGTAAACGGCACCGTCATTGTGCCAGAGGGCTACCCCACCGTGCTTGCAGCCGTGCAGGACGCCGGCTACAAAACCATCACGGTGGACACGTCTGAATACCGCAAACTTGACGGAGGGCTGAGCTGCCTGAGCCTGCGCTTCTAATCTAGCGGGCCCCGAGGGAAGCAGGTTACGGTTCCATGACCGATGGCGCGGGCTTTCTTCCTGCGATGCTATAGTTTTGCGGATTGAAAGGAGCTCGTATGAACTTCATCCTCCGCTGGCTGGTCACTGCTATCGCCGTAGGCGTGGCCGTATGGCTCGTGCCTGGCATCGACTTGGTCGGCGGCAACGAGGCATGGGTGGTCATCGCCGTCTTCGGCCTGATCTTGTCGCTGATAAACATTAGCATCAAGCCTATCATGCAGCTGCTCAGCCTGCCCATCAGCTTCATTACGCTGGGTATCTTCTACCTGGTGGTGAATACTGCGATGCTCTACCTGGCCGCATGGATGGCCAACGGCATCTTTCAGATGGGCATCGACATCGTCACCTTCGGCAGCGCGTTCGTTGCCTCTATCGTTATCAGTATTGTGTCTGCCATCATGAACTCTATCGTGGGCAAGGATTAAAAACTCGGAATCCTCTGCTGAAGCGCCCTTACGCGAACGGCCCCCTGTCTCCCCGGTTCAGGTAATCGGAGGCGGCGAGGGGCCGTTCGCGTAACAACAGAAAGCCTCCACGGCGCGCAGCAAGACACGCCCTACAATAGCAAGCGCACTATCCGCCTCGATGCGAGGCGGCTGCGCGCCCTACGCGGCGCCCACCCGCCTCGCATCCGCCTGTCACGTGAGGACCAAGCACCATGCAGCAACCGATAAGCGCCGACGAAACCTTCGTGCGGCGCATACCCAAAGACGCAGGCCGCGAACGGTCGCGCGGAGGAAAAGCCGCGCAGAGCGGAAAGCGAGCCGTGCGCCTGCTGGCACAGCTTGCGCTGATCGTTGCGGTGTACGCCGCAGGTTGCGCACTCGCTACCATGCTGCCCATCGCCTTGCCTGGCAACATTCTGGGAATGGTACTGCTTTTGGTCCTGCTGGGGACCGGCCTGTTGAAGGCCAAGCACGTCGGCGACGCATGCGATTGCCTCATCGACAACATGTCGCTGTTCTTCATCCCCGCGAGCGTGGCCATCATGGGCAGCATGGCGCTGCTCGAGGGCAATGTGCTGAAGTTCGTGCTGGTCTGCATTGTCACAACCGTACTCGTGTTCCTAGCGACAGCGTACACGGTCGTGCTCGTATCGCGCCTCATGGCGCGAGGCAAAGCCGTAGCATACGAAACAGAGGCCGGCAGCTGCCCCCTTGCCGACAAGGAGGCATGATGGCTATGCCCGACATCTCTCCCGCGTTCGTGCTGACGGCGCTGGCGGGCACGCTGGCCTCGTTTGCCGCATTCAAGCTCTCGGTGCTGCTGTACGAGAAGGTGAAGTCGCCGCTGCTCAATCCTTTGCTTGTAGCGGTAGCCTGCATAATCGCCACCCTGTGCGCCCTGCGCATACCGCTTGAGTCGTACGAGCAGAGCGTGCAGGTCATTTCGTTTCTGCTCGGACCGGCAACCGTGGCACTGGCCTACTCGGTATACCGGCAACGCCAGATGCTCAAAGAGCATTTCGTGCCCATCTTCGCGGGATGCTTGGTCGGATCGTTGGTATCCATGGCGAGCGCCTTCGCCCTTTGCAAGTTGCTGGGCTTGGACGATGCGCTTGCGCTGTCGTTCGTGCCCAAATCGGTGACCACGCCTATCGCCATCGCCGTGTCGGAGCAGTTGGGCGGTATCACGTCCATCACCGTGGCAGCCGTCATCGTCACGGGCATTATGGGCGCCATCTGCGCACCGCTGATGAGCCGTCTGTTCCGCGTGCGCAACCGCGTGGCGCGCGGCGTGGCTATCGGCACGTGCAGCCACGCCGTGGGCACAACGAAAGCTATCGAGATGGGCGAGCTCGAAGGGGCCATGAGCGGCGTGTCCATTGCCGTGTCGGGCCTGCTCACTACCGCGATAGTCGTGATAGCCACCTGCATTTGGTAGGGAGAGGCGACAGGGTGCGCTGGCCGGTAGGCCTCCTGAACATTAGAGCGCAATCCGGTAGATCTCACGAGCATCGTCCATGGTCAGCTTCATGAAGCTGCCGAAAGGCTCGCCCTTGTTCTCTTTGAGCGTAGGGATCATGCGCTCGATGTCATCCTCATGTACATCCAGCTCCTCCAGCGTTACCGGCATGCCGAGCGATGCGAAGAACCCACGGGTCTCGTCGATGGCCGACAGCGCGTCGGCATCCGCATCTCCCGTCGGCGCCAGGCCGAACACCTCGCGGCCGTAGTGGGCGAAACGTGCCGGATTCTGGGAGTACACGTACTCCATCCAGGCAGGGAACATGGCAGCAAGGCCGGCACCATGCGTGATCTCGGGATACAGCGCTGAAAGCTCGTGCTCCAAGCCATGGGTCGCCCAGTCCTCGTGGCGGCCGACACCGGCAAGTCCCTGATGACAGAGCATGCCCGCCCACATGACGTTCGCGCGAGCATCGTAGTTCTCGGGCTCCACCATGACGCGCGGCGCCTCGGCGCGCACGGTCTTCATAAGCGACAGGCACAGGTTGTCCGTAACCGGCACGGCCCCCACGTCATCGAAGAAGCGCTCCAGCAGATGGCAGAACATGTCGGTCAATCCGGCTGCCGTCTGGTACTCCGGCAAAGTGAACGTGAGCTCCGGGTTCATGAATGCCAGCTTCGGGCGCTGCGCATCGTTCGGGTAACCCGACTTCAGGCCCAGCTCGTCGTTGGACACGACCGTGTTCTTGGACGCCTCACTGCCCGCAGCCGGAATGGTCAGCACCACGGCGATGGGTAGCACGTCGTCGGTTTGCTGCTTCGTCTCGAAGAAATCCCATACGTCGCCGTCGTAACGAGCACCTACGGCGATAGCCTTCGCCGAGTCGATAACCGACCCGCCGCCGACGGCCAGTACCCAGTCGATGCCGTGCTCCTTGCAAAGCGCGACGCCTTCGCGTGCCAGACCAATCTCAGGGTTCGGACGGACCCCTCCCAGTTCCACCTGCTCGATGCCAGCCGCATCCAGCGATGCTTTCACGCGATCGATAAGCCCGCTTTTCACCGCACTTTGTCCGCCGAAGTGAACAAGCACCTTAGCTGCACCGCGCTGGGCCAGCTTCGCACCCACCTGCTCTTCAGCCCCACGCCCGAATACGAACTGGGTCGGCGACACGAATTCAAAGTTTTCCATGCGATCGAGTCCTTTTCACCTTGGCTCCGTTGAGTGATCTCAGTATAAACGCTTTCTCAGAGGCAGGCGAAGAGGGCCTTGCCGACGGCCTCCGAGAAAGCGCTCGCCCTATCCCAGCGCTACATCCAGCACCATCATAACCAGAAAGCCCGCCATAACGCCCAAGGTGCCTACGTTCGAGTGTTCTCCCAAATGGGCTTCGGGGATAAGCTCCTCCACCACCACGTACATCATGGCACCGGCCGAGAACGCCAGCATCCAAGGCATGTAGGGGGAAATAGCAGAAGCGAACAGCACCACCAGAATGCCGAATACCGGCTCGGCCAAACCCGACAGCGTACCCATGGCGAACGCCTTCGGCGCGCTCATACCCTCCTGCATCAGGGGTAGCGCCACCGCAGCGCCCTCGGGAATGTTCTGGATGCCGATGCCTATGGCCAGCGCAACGGCCATGCCGAACAAGGCCGGATCGCCGTTGTTCTGCGAGGCCATGGCAAACAGCAGGCCCACGCTCATACCCTCGGGGATATTGTGCAGCGTCACCGCGGTAAACAGCAGCGTCGAGCGGTTCCATGTACTGGGCAGCCCCTCGGCCTTCGCCTCGCCGGGATGCAAATGCGGCAGAATCTGGTGCAACACCAGAAGGAACACCACGCCGATCACAAATCCACCCGCCGCGGGAATCCAGCCTACTTGGCCCGCCTCTTCGGCGCGCTCGATGGCGGGAATGAGCAGCGACCATACAGCCGCCGCAATCATGACGCCCGCTGCAAACCCCAAAAACGCCCGCTGGAGCGCCATGCTGTTGCGCTTGCGCAGCAAGAACACCGAGGCGGCGCCGAGGGTGGTCATCAAGAAGGTGAAGCCGGTGCCAGCAGCGGCCCATAGGAGTGCAGTTTGCATACGTGCCTTTCTCTATCGTCTCTGTCGCCTCCTGTTCCCGGCGACAAGTTTGCAGTTTGCTCAAAAGCAGTGTAAACCTTTTCTTGCCAGGTGCCGATACCTTCCTTGCAGTACTGCCCTTTCGAGCAACGGGGACCGGCGAGAAACGGGGAGCGACGGGGACCGGCGAGCGACGGGGACCGGCAAAAAACGACGAGAAACAGCGAGACCGGGGAGCAAACCCCGGCCTCGTCGAAAGGAATACCGACAGTGCGCTTGGCGTATCCTTGAACCCACAAGCCCACCGTTTAGGTGGCGTCGCAATACATCACGAGACTGACAACTTGGCGAAGATAGTCTTTTTTCGTTTTTAATTGCGAGTCGTACTAGTACTGTCGGACAAATCGAATTATAGGCCATTTCCCCAGTAAACAGAACCCTTTTGGGTGCTTTTGTGCACCTGAGCAATGAAACCGTTACCATCGTCGACGACCTATCAACAACCAGCCAATCGACAGGAAACACGCCCAAGAAACTTCAGCCTCAGTGGCGAAACGCCCCATCGCTCAACCGGCTAGTTCTTTCCCTTTGCCGACGCTTTTGCCGATCTCTTGCTTTTCGGGTTCTTGGGCGCGTAGTCGCGCATGCCGGGGACGGCGCCTCCGGCGATAGCCCACAGGTACAAGCTGGCAAGGCTGCCGTAGGGAGAGTAGCGACGTTTGTATTTGGCGAACAGCTGCGGCGTGATACGGCGATGGTGATGCAGCATGCGCAAACCTCGCAGGATAGCTAGGTCGCCGAAGCTCATGATATCCGGACGTTGCATCGAGAACGTCATGAGCATCTCGGCCGTCCACACGCCGATACCCGGCAGCGCAGAGAGCCTGCGGCACACCTCGTCGTCAGGCAGGCTAGGCAGCGCATCCAGGTCGAGCTCGCCGGAGAGCGCGCAATCGGCTGCGCCTTTGATATAGGACACCTTGCGAAACGACAAGCCGAACTGCTGAAGCACGTCGTCAGGGCAGGCTGCAACCACCTCGGGCGTGATCTCGCCGAGTGCCCCGGTTATGCGCTTCCAGATGGTTTCCTGCGCTTTGGTGGCGATTTGCTGGCCCACGATGCAGTTCACGAGCGACGAGAACAGGTCGGGCGTCACTTCGCGCCGCACCGGGCCGATAGCATCAATCGCCTCCGCAAGCCGAAGGTCGCATGCTTTCAAGTAGGAGACCGCCTCATCGTCGTAGGCAAAATACAGCGGCTCTTGCTCCATGGCACCCTCCCTCTCGTCGGTCGCATCAGTATAGCGCACCCCTATTTTCCCGCAAAAAGGCCCGACCGGGGAGGGTGGTCGGGCCCGAAAGCGAAGGGCGACAAGGGAGTCGCCGCCCCTGCTCGAAGAAAAGGCGTTGCTTGACGGGAGCTCGCGCAGCTTGCAGCAGAGCGAGCATCCCCTTTGTGCCTGGCGCCGTGCCCTACTTGGTCGAGCGCTCGCGCAATTCGTGGCAGGTGCCGCACTGGAACGTGCCGCGATGGTGGC
>NZ_JAVWUP010000142.1:0-6566 GCF_036667095.1 Gordonibacter sp.
CAGAGCCAGAGCCAGAGCCAGAGCCAGAGCCAGAGCCAGAGCCAGAGCCAGAGCCTCTAGGTGAGCCTTCATTGCCTGAACGGGGTGCATCGCAAGGCGACGTGCAAGCTACGGTTGAGCGCGGCAAGCGGTTGAAGAAGCGCTCGTTCTCCCGTTTTCGTAGCCTGTACGAGAGTCGGGACGGCACGCTTTGCGTATTCGAGGACGAGCAAGGGCACCTCGTGGCCGTCGATTCCTCGAAGCTGGCATAACGCGGATCCGGCGTAATCGTGCCGGGCGATCCAACGTGCAAAAGGCAGGCGCACTGCCGCAGACGTTGCGGTTTCTTCTTGCAGGCATGCTTGGAAGCGCTATCATAGGGCAAAGTTTCCGAGAACATCTGCGCCCTTGTGGCGCCTTCTAGCAGAGAGAAGACCCTATGTCGTCATGCCATGCGCCTGCGCGCCGCGTGTTCAAGGACGCCGGGCGCGTCTGCCCGGTCGACTATCGCATCGCCCCCGAGTCGTTTGCGGGCGATCCCGAGCGTTTGTGCGACGTACTGTATGTGGTGGGCGGCTTATACGGCAATCCGTTTGCGCTCGATGCGGTAGAAAAGCTTGCTGCCGCTGAGGCGGGCGAGACTTTGGTCGTCTTCAACGGCGACGCGCATTGGTTCGACAAGACTGCCGATAACTTCGAGGCGCTGGAACGCCGCCTGTCCGCTCATGTGATCCTGGTAGGAAACGTGGAGGCGGAGTTGCGCCGGCAGGTAGATGTGGGCGTGGGCTGCGGCTGCGCCTATCCCGACTGCACGGCCGACGATGCCGTGAGTCGCTCGAACCGCATCCATAAGAAGCTTTCAGAAGCCGTGGAGGCCCGCCCTGGCCTGAAAGCGCTGCTGGAAGGCCGTCCGTCCACGTTGACGGTGGGCGTGGCAGGCAAGAAGGTGGCTGTTACGCATGGCGATGAGCAGCTGCTGGGCGGATGGGCATGCTCGCGCGAATCGCTGCAGGACGTGCTGCGCCAAGACGAGCTGGACTGCTGGCTGGACGAGAAGGGCGTGGACGTGCTGGCGACGACGCATACCTGTGCTCCCGCCGCCGTCGCGCTTGCGCATGGCCTGGTAATCAACAACGGGGCTGCGGGTCTGCCCAATTTCTCCGGACAGCATTTCGGCTTGGCGGTGCGCATCGCATGCGGGCCGCATCCCGATGCGCTGTTCACTGCCGAGTGCGAGGGCCTGTTTGTTGAAGCGGTTCCCGTGCGCTACGACCATGAAGCGTATCTTTCCTGGTTCGACGAGCTGTGGCCCGAGACCAGTCCGGCGGCGGTGTCGTATCGCTCGCGCATTGCCGACGGATCCGATGACTATCTCGAGGACTCGCTGCTTGGCGGCTTTCGCCCTGGCCCTGCTGCGCGCGTTTCCACGGGCGTGCGGCATGAACGCGTGGCTGCGAAGGATGAGGTGCGTCGCGCGCTGTCCCGCTTGGTGTACTTCGAGGACCGGGTAGACGATACGTCCTGTCTGGACACGGTGGAGCAGCCCTCTACCCTCCAGGTGAACATAACGGCACGCTGCAACCTCGCCTGCGCGCACTGTCATGTCGAGGCCGGTCCGCATCGAAGCGAGGCCATGGGCCGCGAGGTGCTCGAAGCCGTCCTGTCCGTGGCAGCGCGCCCCGAGATTAAGACGGTGGACGTGACGGGCGGTGCGCCCGAGATGCACCCCGACTTCGGCTGGTTTATCGGCGAGGCTGCTCGTGTGGCGCAGGTCATAGTGCGCACCAACCTAGTTGTTCTGCGCGACGAGGCGTACCGACCCCTGCTCGACCTCTATGCCAAGTTGGATGTGGAGGTGGTGGCCTCGCTTCCCAACGTGTTTGCCGCTCAGGCTGAGGTGCAGCGCGGCCGCTCTACGTTCGATCCTTGCCTAGACGTGCTGCGCGAGCTGAATAGACGCGGCTACGGCCATGATGGCGCGCATGTGTTGAACCTGGTGTTCAATCCTCAATGGCCCTTGTTGCCTCCTGAGCAGGATAAGCTTGAGCGGGTCTACCGCCGTCGTCTGGGCGAGCTGGGCATAACGTTCGACCGACTCTTTGCCGTGGCGAACAACCCTATTGGTCGCTATGGCGCGCACCTTATCGACACGGGCGCATTCGACGGCTACCTCGACGAGCTCATCGACGGCTTCAATCAGGACGTGTGCGCCGGCATGATGTGCCGCGACCAGATGACCGTCGGCTGGGACGGACGCGTGTACGACTGCGATTTCAACCATGTGCTTGGCCTGGTGCATAAGCGCAATGGTCGCGACCTTACCGTTTTCGACTACGCGGATAATCCGGAACTCACGCTTGCGCGTTCCATCCGCTTTCGCAACCACTGCTATGCGTGCGCTGCGGGCCAGGGGTCTAGTTGCGGCGGTACGATTGTTCAGGAAAGGTGATCTTGTCTACTATAAAACACTATCCAATAGTAGACATAATCCATTAAATTACGTATTCTGATAAACGTAGTAAAGGCGCTGCTCGCAAAGCGGTGCCTTCGTAATTCAGCAGCAGGTCCGTTTCGGTCTTTTTTGGAATCGAGATGGCGGCGCTGTGATAGGGTTGGGAAGCGAACGAACGAAGGGGGCGTGTGCGGTGATCGACATGTCGGGAATGAGGGGAGTATTTTTCTGGGGATTCCTCATTGTGTACGGAATCGTGATGATTGCCATTTCGCCTCATGCGGTTACGTTGGGCGGGTTTTTTAAAGGTGAGCGTAAAGACGGCAAGCCGGCTTCGCTGTTTTTGCTGACCACGAGTATCTTCATCAGCTGGATCTTCGCGAAGTCGGTGACAAACGCAGCGAACCTTGGCTGTGAGTACGGCCTGGTGGGCGGCGTGGCTTATGCCACGTACTGGCTATGCATCCCGCTGGCAGGCTTTGCCATTTATCGCTTGCGCACCAAATTTCTGGCCAAGGGCCTCGTGAGCTTCCTTACAAAGAACTACGGTATTGCGGCGGCATTCGTGTTCTCGCTGGCCATCCTCATTCGCCTGTTCAATGAGGTGTGGAGCAACTCTTCGGTTGTGGGCGGCTACTATGGCGAGTCCGGCAGCATGTATTTTATCATTGCGGCTACGCTGTTCACGCTGATCACGTTGGCCTACGCCATGTGGGGAGGCCTGCGTAGCTCGCTGGTGACCGATGCCGTGCAGACCATCTTGTTTGTGGTGGTGCTTATTGGTATTGCAGCTTGGATTTTGCCGCAGCATTCGTTTTCCGACTATATGACTTCCGGCACCTGGTCGCTTGACACGGGTGTTGACTTGCTGCTTGTTACGGTGTTGCAGCTGTTCAGCTATCCGTTCCACGACCCGGTGCTTACCGATCGCGGTTTTATTACCGAAGAGAAGACCATGGTGAAAGCGTTCGTGGTTTCGGGTGTGCTGGGCTTTTTGGCTATTCTGCTGTTCAGTTTCATTGGCATCCATGCGCAGCTCGTGGGCATTCCGCTGTCGTCTAATGTGCCAGCCGCGGTGGGTGCGGCCACGTCGATGGCGGCATTCTTCGCCATGGCGCTGATGATGATATTTGCCGCAGGCTCCACGCTCGACTCGACGTTCTCCAGTTTGTCAAAGCTGGCCGCACGCGATTTACCGCACATAGTGAATAAGGACTTCGGGAACAAAGCACGTGTTATTGGCATGGGCGTGATGGTGCTGTTTGCGTTTGTAGGCAATCTGCCTATGCTCGTGGGCACGAGCATCCTCGCCGCCACCACCATCTCGGGCACCATGATTATGGGTCTGGGTCCCATCTTTTTGCTGCACGGCCGCGTGAAGCCTACGAAGCTCGGGTTCCATCTGTGCTTTTGGATTGGCATTGTGCTCGGGTTTGCGTACTCGTTCGCGCCGGGGTTAGTGGCGGGTTTAGCCATTGGTGGCGGCAAGTCGGCGGTGCTTTTGGGCGTGAACCTCTACGGTCTTATCGCGTGTACGCTGGCCTACGTTATCCCCGGCTTGGTGGCACAGGCGCGCGACCGGAAGCTGGGTATCGAGCCCGATTGGAAGGGCCTCACTAAAGAGGAGCTGCGCGCACGCCGCGAAGCGGGCTTGGAAACCGTACCCGACGTGAACGAAGTCGAACCAGGCTACGTCGGCCCAGGACAGGGGGCCCAAGCGTAAGGTTGCATTCGGTGCAAGGAGTTCTCTGTGCGTTTGCTACGGGCTGCTCCCTTGAAAAGACCGCTGTTTGCGGAACAGCCAGTGTTCATGTAATGAGCAATAGAGAGAAATATCGCCCTGAAACATCTCTCCACTTTTTGCAGAGATAGTCACGGTTTAAGGCAGCCGGTTCCGATTTAAAGTCGTTACTATGCGCTTATGCTGCCGGCTTCTCCGGTGCCTTCTTGTCCACGAAGTAAATCTTGTACCACATGAGGAACATGTAGACGATCCAGATCTTGCGGGAGCGGTCGGCGCCGGCCTTGTGCTCGTCCAGCAAGCGCACCAGCTCGTCGGTGTTGAAGAACTGCTGCGCGATGTCCCCGGTAAACCAGCCTTTGATCTCGTTGTAGTAACGGTCTTGACGCAGCCAGTTCACCACGGGTACCGGGAACCCCAGTTTCTCCTTCTGCGCCCAGTCTTTGGGGATGGCCCGTTCGGCGGCCTCGCGCAGCGTGAGCTTCGTCTGGTCGTTGTCGGCCTTCAGGCGCGTGGGAATGGTACGCGACACGTCGAACACCTGCTTATCCAGAAACGGCACGCGCGACTCCAGCGAGTGGGCCATCGACATCTTGTCGGTCTTCAGCAGGATGTCTCCCACCAGCCAAAAGAACAGATCGGCGTACTGCATGCGCGTGGTTTCGTCCAGACCGGCGACCTCGGCGTATACCGGGGCTGTTAGCTCTTGCGGCGTGGGGATGCGCTCTTCTGCGTTTGCGCGCTTGCCCACGCGCAGGCGGTTGCGCTCCTCGGGTGAGAACGCCACGCCGTTGGCATTGGTGTAGTACCAGTCCTCGACCTGTTCAGAGGCGCGCTCTAGGTAGTTTGCGCCGCGCACGCCCAAGCCCCGCGCCATCTTCGACGCGCCGCGCAACAGGCCCTTCGGCGCCCAGGCGAGCTTCTGGTTCGCGAACGGCGTCTGGTAGATGCGGTAGCCGCCGAAGAACTCGTCGGCGCCTTCGCCGGAGAGCACGGCCTTCACCTGTTTGGCGGCCTCCTGGTCCACAAAGTACAGGGCGACGGCGCTGGGGTCGGCCGAAGGTTCGTCCATGTGCCACTGTACGCGCGGCAGCACCTCCCAGTACTCGTCCTCGCCGATGTGCTTGGAGTTGTTTGCGATATGTAGCTCGTCGGCCAGCTCGCGCGCCCAGGTTATCTCGTCGCGCTCGCCCTCGTATTCCGCAAAGCCCACGGTGAACGTCTTGATGGAGGGGTTCTCCTGGGCCAGGCATGCCGCCATGTAGCTGGAATCGATGCCGCTCGACAAAAACGATCCTACCTCCACATCGGCCACGTTGTGGTAACGCACGCTCTCGTGCACAGCCTCGTCGATGGCTTCCACGGTGTCTTCGCGGCTGCGGCTCTCGTCGAAGTCGTAGGTGGGACGCCACCAGCGACGCGTCTCGGTCGTGCCGTCGGCGTGCACGGTCATGCAGTGCGCGGGGGCCAGCTTGAAGATGTCCTTGAAGAACGTCTCGTCCAACGCCGAGAACTGGAAGCACAGGTACTGCTCCAGCGCCTCTTCGTTCAACTTGCGCTCGTAGGCGGGGTGCTCCAGGATGCATTTGATCTCGGAGGCGAAGATGAACTGGCCGTCTTGCACGGTGTAGTAGAAAGGCTTGATGCCGAAGAAGTCGCGCGCGCAGAACAACTCGCGGGTCTGCCGGTTCCACAGGGCGAACGCGAACATGCCGCGCAGACGGTCGAGCACTTCTTCGCCCCAGGCCAAATAGCCCGTGAGCAGCACTTCGGTGTCGGAATGCGTTTGGAATTCCCAACCCTGCGCCTCAAGCTCGGCGCGCAGGTCCTGATAGTTGTATATCTCGCCGTTGAATACGATGGCATAGTCGCCCTTTGCGGCAGCGGCCTCGGCGCCCAGCGCCGGCGTGCCGTCGCCTGCAAGTGCGGGAGAGGTGATGCGGGCCGCATGCTCGCCCGTCGAGCGCACCATGGGTTGGTTGCCGCCTTCGAGGTCGATCAGCGACAGGCGACGATGCCCGAAAGCGATGCCGTCGTCGGTATACTGTCCTTCGCCGTCGGGCCCGCGATGAGCCATGACGTCGCACATGGCTTTCAGAATAGGCGCGCGCTCGTCGGTCGCGCCGGTGAATCCGCAGATACCGCACATATCGTTGGTGCTCCTCATCGTGTTTTGCGCTCAGCTCGCGTGTGCAGGCAAAGCGGGGAGTAAATTTGGATAGCTCAGCCACTTATCTTATGGGCCATGATAAAGGAAAGGGAGGCGATGCCCAAGCATCTTAACCAAGACCTCAGATTTGCAGGGAGGCAATCGACCCCTTGCGGAGGTGCGGAGGTGCGGGAGGTGCGGAGGTGGTGAGGCGTTTCGTAGGAGAAATGTGATTCGTTTGGAGC
>NZ_JAVWUP010000143.1:0-6549 GCF_036667095.1 Gordonibacter sp.
ACCGCTTCGCAGTGGACGGGATAGGCCACGAGGCCGGTTTCTTCGACGTAGGCGTACAGCACGAAGCCCCGCTTGCAATGGAACGTGCAGGAAAGGCATGGATTTTCGTCGCAGTACGCGTAGGCATCCTCGTCAGCCAGTGCGAACACCACCGGTGGCAATTTGCCGGGTACGACGTATTTCAGCTGTAGCCCCGTAAATGTCTTGAGGGCGAACCAGCGTGGCGTACATCCAGCTTGCTTCACGCTCCAGGACACGCGCAGCGCGTTGGTGTCGAAGCCTCCCACGACGTCGTAGGAAAGTTCGAGCGAGGCGGCTGTGTCGTCGGGCGACAGCTCGGGCAGGCGCTCCATGGGCGTGCCGCAGCAGTGCGGGGCAGTCGGCGCGGGCGCGTAGGGAAGCTCGGCGACTGGCCGCCTGCCGCCGCCGGTCAGGCAGGGCCCTGTGCCGCCGTCGATGCCGGCGAGCACGGAGTGGCAGGCAGGGCAGCGAAAGAACGGGACGGGTTCGTCGAATACGCCGGGTTTCCACGTGGCTTTCGTGCGGGTAGGGCTCATGGTTTCGTTGCGAGTAGGGGTCATGGAGGTGTCCTTGCAGGTTGTAGCGTTGCCGCTAATCGATGTAGCGAGCGAGCGGGTCCTCTTCGAGAACCAAGTTGTCAGTGATGTACTGAATGAAATGGTCGACGCAGTACGGGTGGTAGTTCTTGGTGCTGTAGGCGAGGTACACGCGATGGTAGCACGGCCGCCGCTCCAGCGCGCTCAGGTAGAAAGGACGCACTTCCAGGCCCTCTACACTATGCAGGAAGAACGTGTCCAGCATGATGGCCGCCTCCACGCCGTTGGCGGCAAACCCGGCCAAGATGGATTCGTCCAGGTAGTTGTACTCTACGTTCTGCACGCCGCGTTCGTCGAGGGCGCGACGCATGGCGCGACCGAGCGGAATGGTGTCCAAATACGAGATGAGATGCTGTTCTTCGAGGTCGGCGGGCGTGATGAACGCCTTGGATGCCAGCGGGCAGTTCGCGCCCATGGCTACGACGACCTGTTGGGTCAGCACCGGGATGTAGGCGATGTCGGGGTCGTCCTCTCCGTGTGCGCAGAACACCACATCGAAGTGCCCGCTCTTCAGCTCGCCCAGCAGCGGGGCCGATGCCGCCTCCCGCACGTTGAACGCCACGCCGGCCGTGCGCGTCTTATAGTCGTTCAGCAGCTTGGGTATGTAGCCGGTCTGGACGGTGATGATGCAGCCCAGGTCGATTTTGCCGCCGTCGCTGGTGCCGGCGTAGTTTTTCATGATGGCGATGCCCTTGTCGACTTGCTCGAGACCGCTGGTTACGTATACGAGGAACTCGCTGCCGTACTTCGTCAGGTGGATGTTGCGCCCCGTCTTCTGGAACAGCGATACGCCCAGTTCCTGTTCGAGTGAGCTGATGGCGTTGGAGAGCGACGGCTGGGTGATGTAGAGCTCCTTAGCCGCTTTGGCATAATGCTGCAGTTCGGCTAGTTTCTTGAAGTAGTAGAGCTGCGAGAGATTCATGGTCGTCCCCTTGGATCGCCGCTACCGAGTACCCTTGTTGCCATTATACGGGGAAACCGAGCTTCCGTAGGTACATAAAACCGCATGTTTGTGGGGTATTCCTGCATTAAGGGGAGGTGTCGCGAGGGGTGTTCTTAATGCAGGACGGTTTCCTGTGATAACCGGATCGGCGCGAGGCGGGTATCGGAGAACGAGGTCGAGCGAAGACGGAAAGGGGTTCGCCTTCGCTCGGAGGGGGCGAGGCGGAAGGGAGGTCGCCTCGCCCTTTCGGGGGAGTAGTTCGGGGGTTTTAGGCCAGCTTGGCCGTGAGGGCGGGCAGCACCTCGTGCAGGTCGCCCACGATGCCGTAGTCGGCCTGGTTGAACACCGGGGCGTTCTGGTCCTTGTTGACGGCGACGATGATGTCGGCGTTGTGCACGCCCACCATGTGCTGCATCTGGCCGGAAATGCCGAGCGCGAAATACACTTTCGGCGAGATCATGCGGCCCGATACGCCCAGGTACAGGCTTTTCGCCATCCACTTCTCGTTCTCGGCCAGCGGACGCGAGCAGGCCGTCTCGCCACGCACGGCGTGCGCCAGGTCGCGGGCCATCTGCAGGTCTTCCTTGTGGGCGAATCCGCGACCAGCACCGACTACCACCGAGGCGCGCCCCAGCTCTCCGCCTTCGGAGGACACTGGTTTCGTGGCCCGCACCGTTAGAGGATGGGAGGGGGTTGCGAACGCACGCGTTTCCACCCTGTCAGTGCCGGTCGCCTCTTCAGCGCAGAACGCGGCACCGCTGCTGGAATAGAAGCGTACGGGCCCCGAAGCCTTCTGCCGCTTTACGGCCAGGCCGCCGAAGTACATGCTCTCGGCTTCGTCGCCGTATACCGCGGTGACATCGGTGATGAGGCTGGTGTCGGCATGGGCGGCAAGCCGTCCTCCTACGATCTTCATGCGGGGGGAGGACTGCACGAACACGATCTCGGGCGACAATTCGTCGAACAAGGCCTCGACGGTGTCGTAGGCATTCTCGAAGGCCTGTCCGACGGGCAGTTCAAGAGCGTAGGCGACATCGGCGATGTCCGGTACCGGATCGGTTCCGATAACGGCGAGCAAGACGGTGTCGGCCAGGGTGCGGGCGCCGGCGCACAGTTCGCGCTGGGTATCCACATTATCTGCAATGACGAGTGCTTTCATTATTCCATCGTCCTTTCTGGCGAGTGCGGGTCGGGGGTTTAGCGCAGCGCAGCGGCTACAGCGGCGGCGAAGGAGTCGAAGTCCCCGTCGGTTTTCATGTCGAATACCTGGCGTTTGCGGTCGGCCAGCTCGGGGGCGCGTACGGAGAGCGTCTCCACGAGCGGCGTTACGTCGATGCCTGCACTGGAGGCGTCGGATACTGTTGCGGGCTTCTTGCCGGCAGCGAGGATCTCCCTCATGCCGGCGATACGCGGCAGCGCGATATCGGGGGAGACGGCGACGACGGCCGGAAGCGGAAGCTCGATCTCCTCCACCAGGTCGTCGAGCGTGCGCTCCACCACCAGCGTTCCGTCCTCTATTTTCATGGCGGTGACGGCGTTGACTACGGGGCGGTCCAGAAGCGCCGCCAGTTGCACGTCTACCTGGCCGGCATAAAGGTCGGCCGATCCGTCGCCGCAGACTACCAGGTCGCAGTCGCCTGCCTGTTCCAGCAGCGACGCAAGGACGCGCGCGGTGGTGCGGGCATCGGCTAGCGCGAGGGCGTCGTCGGCTATCATGAACAGCTCCTCAGGGCCGCGCGAGAGAATGCTCTTCTTCACTTTCAGGTCGTCGGCACGCGCATTGCTGGCGCTGATAGCCACCAGCTGTGCGTCGTTCGCTGCGGCAAGCTGCGCGGCTGCCTCGATGGCGTTCAAGTCGTACTCGCTTACTACCTGGTGGGCCTTCGAGCTGTCCAGTGTGCGGTCGGAGGCGACGGTGATATCTTGGTCGTCGGGAACTACTTTTACGCATACGGCGATCTTCATGGGGCTTCCTTTCTTGGTTGGGGTAAAGGCAAACTCCCTGCGCCTGTGGCGCCAAGCGCAGGGAGGAGGGCGGACGGCCTATTTCGCGTACCTTTTCACGATTTGGCGTCCGGCGATATAGCTCATGATCTCCACGGTGCCGCCGGCCATCTGGTTGCCGCGCAAGTCGGTCCAGATGCGTCCCACGCGGCTGGCCGTGGTGTAACCCAGTGCCGCGAATATCTCCAGTGCCATATCGGCCACTTTCGTGCAGCCCACTGTAGCGTAGCGCTTGAGCAGCGCCGCCTCGGTACGGACGGAGTCGCCCTGATCGAGCTGCCAAAGCGTCTTGTACAGCATGTTGCGCGAGTTCTCCAGGATAGTCTCCATCTCGGCAAGCATGTCCTGGATCATGGGGTTGCGGCCGATGGGCTTGCCGAAGGCGTAGCGCTCGGAGGCGTAGGCGGCGGCATCGTCCATGCAGGCCTGTGCAAGCCCCAGGCTCTGTGCCACCACGAGGCAGCGTTCGATCTCGAAGTTCTTCATAAGAAGGAGGAACCCCTCGCCTTCCTTTCCCAGGCGCATGTCGTCGGTCAGGCGCACTTCGTCGAAAAACACGTCGACGAAGGGGATGATCTGCTGGCCGATCTTGTCCAGCGACGCAGTGGAGAGTCCGGGGGTGTCGGTGGGAAGGAGCCACAGCGACATGCTCTCGTTGGCATGTGCGGGATGCTCGTCTTTGGAGACCACCAGCATGTAGGGCGTGTTGCCGCCGTTGGTAACCCAGGTCTTTTGACCGTTCATAATATAGGTACCGTCGGCTTGGCGCTTCGTGTAGGTGCTCATGGCCTTGTTGTCGGAGCCGGCACCGGGTTCGGACAAGGCAAGCGAGGCGATGGGGCGCCCTGACTTGTTATACTGGTCGACCACGAGGGCCACCTGCTCGGGCGTGCCGAATTCGGCAACGTCGGCCGTGGCCAGCATGGCCGTCATGAAGGGCGTCATGCAGCCGGTGGCATGGTAGAGCGCTTCGGTCATCAGGCCCAGCGTCAGCTTGTCGCAGGGAATGCCGCCGCATTCCTCAGGCAGGCCCATGAAGGCGAATCCCGCATCGCGGTAGGCCTCGCCAATCTCGTCGGGGATACCGTGGTTGTCGTACATGGCGCTGACGGTCTCCTCGTCAAAATAACGGTCGGCGAACTCGTCGATGCTTTCAATGAGCAGTTCTTGGTCGACGGTCAAACTGAAGTCCATCCCTGTCTCCTTCTCCCTCGTTCCTGTCAGCGCGTGTCTTGGGCCGTGCTGCGATATCGTGGACCTATTCTCGCGCTGTTGTTTCATAACGTGCCCTCATAATGCCCCAGATATAGATACTTGTCCAATAGGTTATCTTCAGGCAATTGAAGGCAGATTCATAGCTTTTATCTATTGAAAAAGAGCGTGTCGTGAATGTATTGCCTTCGGTATATGTTAAAATATACTTTATGATCAGGTATTATATTAGCTTTCGAAGCAAGATGAGCTCAAGGGAACCGTTTGGAACATAGGCTGGGGAAGCGGGAATCATAGGGAAAACCTATACATGCCTGCTTAATTGTCGAATGGTTCCTATTGGACAAAATACAACATTCGGGTGCAAACTGTATAACCGAAGGATATAGGGCCGCCGGACAGTCCGTCGGTGCAATCCGAAAGGTTCACACAGACCAAAGGAGGACGTATGAGCAAGCTGACCCAGGAGGAGTTCCGCAACTACCTCAAGAGCGTGCGAGAACTCGCCGAGGGGCCGTTCGAGGTGATGCAGAAAGAGGTCGAGGTCACCAACAAGTTCCCACAGGAGTTCATCGACCTTGCCATCGAGAACAACCTATACCGCTATGCCCTTCCCGAGGAGTACGGCGGATGGGGCCTCAGCGAGCGCGAGATCCTGCAGGTGCAGGAAGAGTTCTCCCGCGGTCCGGGCGGCATGCGCATGCACTTACACTATGCAGCCGACCTGAACTGGCGCATCCTGGACGACTACGGCTGCCCTGAACTCAAGGCCGAGTACATGGACAAGTTCTGCGACAAGACCATCTTCACCTGCTTCGCCCTGACCGAGCAGACGGGCGGCACCGGTGCCGACCTGCACTCCACGGCCATCAAGGATGCCGACGGCAACTATGTTATCAACGGCGAGAAGTGGCTTATCTCCCATACTGACGTGGCCCAGTTCGCCTATGTCATCGCCGTGACCGATCCGGAGAAGAAGGGCGACGAGCGCCTCTCCGCTTTCTTTGTGCCCATGGACGCGCCGGGCTTCGAGCTGGTGCCGATGCCGCACATGATGGGCTGCCGCGGGGCCGGGCATGCCGGCTTCAAGATGACCGACGTGAAGCTGGACCCCAAGTACCGTTTGGGCGAAGAGGGCCAGGGCATGGAAGTGGCCATGCATTCGCTGGCTATCAGCCGCGTGCATATCGCCGACTCGAACCTCGGCATGTGCCAGCGCATGCTTGACATCTCCATCGCCCGCGCCCGCGATCGCGTGACGTTCGGCAAGCCGATCATCTCCCGTCAGGCCATCAAGATGAAGCTGGCCAATATGGCTATGACTACGCATGCCTTGCGCTGCATGGTCATGGACTTCGCCGACGACTACGACAACGATCCACATGGCGAATATATCGCCGAGAAGGCCTCTATGTGCAAGCTGTATTCCATCGATGCCACGCGCCTCGTGTCCGACGAGATGATGGAGATCTTCGGTGGCGACGGCTATTTCGAGGACAATCCGATCGGCCCCTGCGAGCGCCTGTATCGCGATGCCCGCGCCATGTGGCTCGAAGAAGGTGCGCCCACGATCCAGCGCATCACCATCGCCCGCGAGATGGACAGGCACAACGGGCACCTCGTGTACAACAACTGGCTGGCTGGCGGCGATCTGTAAGTCCGAACACCCCTCTCGTCACCTCTCCTTGTATTGCGCGAAGGGCCCTGCTGTGGGGCCCATCGCGCTTTCGGCGTGCCGAGTGCCGAGGACGGTGCGCCAACTAATGGCGCACC
>NZ_JAVWUP010000144.1:0-6422 GCF_036667095.1 Gordonibacter sp.
TCCGCCTTGCCGTATCCGTTGGCGTCGGTCGTGATCTTTCCGACGTAGCCGGAAAGCCCCGGGTCGGAGTAGATCGAGTACTCGGCACCGGCGAGCGTATAGCAGGCGTTGCTCGCGGTGAGGTCGGGGTGCGCAGACGCCTTCGTGAGCTCGATGGCTCCGTGGGGGATGAGCCTTGGCGTCACGCACATGGACTGGGACGAGGCCGACACCCATTCGGTGCCCTCTGCCTCGTAGAGGTCCTTGTTGGCTTGGTAGTAGGCCTTCGCGGAATCGTATACGCCGAAGAAGTCGGCGTTGTCCGGCGTTACGTAGGCGCTCATGTACCCCGGCGTGTACTCGCACCAGACCATGTACTGGAAGTATCCGCCGCGCTTGAGCCCAGACCAGTCGCCATGGGCCACGTCGAGGTACTTCTTGTACAGGCCGAGGCGCTTGGCCATGTCGGCGGGCATGGCCTGGGAGGAATAGGTCGACCCGCGGACCACGAGCGACGTGATGTCGATGCAGTAGGCGGCCTCTCCGTTCAGGTAGAATGCCTCGTCTTGCCAGTGGTTGTTCGTGTTGCTGTCGTATTGGTAGAAGTCGAAGAACTGGTCCGATTCCACGAGCGCCGCCTCGGTGGCATAGGCCTTGTCCGCTGTCGAGATGCCGACTGCAGCAGATAACGCCAGCGCGAAGGCCAGCAGCACCCGCAAGGCCCGGCTTCCCCCGTCTTTTATCGTGGCTCCCATATCCTAGGCCCTCGCATTCTCGCGTTGGGGTGCGGCCGATGCCTGTCCGCCGAGCGCGCTTGCCCCGTTGCGGGCGGCACGAGCCTTATCTCCTAGCCCGCGCTCGCCTTCGGGTGCCTCCTTTGCTTGGTCGCGCTCAGCTGAGCGCGCTTGCAGGTAGTCGCTTCGCTGCTTGTCGATGGCCTCTTTTATCTGGGTTGGCATCACCTTCACGGTGTCCTTCTCGGGCCTGCCGTTCTCGTCGAGCACGGGGTTGCCCTCGGTGTCGAGCACGGAGCGCTTGAGCCACACCTCGCGGTCGGTGAGCAGCGGGATGTCGCGGAAGTTCTCCCCGCGGTAGCGCGACTCGTTCACGAACAGCGGGCTGAACTGGTAGCCTCCCACGTCATTCCCGTCGATGAGGGTGCCCTTCGGCAGCGTGACGGCGTTGAACGTCTTGGTCTCGCCCGTGGCCTTATCGGCGTATTCGATGTCGGTGCGGACGAAGTTCTTGTGCAGCGTGATGTAGGTGTTCTTCTTTTCGGTCATGACCTCTCTCCTTTACATTGGCGATGGCGGGCTTATGTGGAAGTGCCCGCCGTTGGTTTCTGCGTCGCTCATCTGCTCATTCGGGCCTCCTTCGCAGGGTCGTCGCGTCTGCGTTGGCTGCAAGCGCAGAATGCGCGTGCGGCTGCCTCGCGCTCGGACAGGGATCGGGGCGCTTGGGAGGCAACGCGCTCGAACTCCTCGTATTCGACGGGCCTTGCCTCGAAGGCCGCGAAGGGCACCGCCTCTGCGATAGCGCCTTCGAGTTCCTTCGCGCTTTGGTAGTCCCAGTACTGCCGCCGTCGTATTCGAACCAGGTGCCATCGGCGTTTCGCGAATGTGACGAGAAGGACCAACCGAAGCCGTTGGGACTCTCCTCGTCGTCTGCAACGTGCGCCTCGAAGTACATGGGCTCGTGCTCGCACATGAGGTCGAATACGCGCCAGGCCGCTTGCTCGCAGGGGCAGGAATCGCAGTCGTACATAACGGTTCACCTCCTCTCTGCTATCCGCCCACGATGTCGCGGGCCCAGCTTCCGCTCTTGACTAGGGACAGGATGAGCAGGATGCACATCGCCAGGTACTGGAGCGCGTAGGTGAGCCCGTTGGCTATGCCGTCGATGGGCGTGCCCGTTCCGGGGTTCGCCGCATTGAGGCCGCCGAGGATTATCGGAAACGAGATGAGCAGCACGAGGATGATGATGCCCGCCAGGCACACCGCCACGAAGTTCTTGACGTAGCCGATGCCTATCTGGCGCGTGTCCTCGGTGCCCATGAGCGAAAGCGGGATGGGGCTGAAAGCCGCCATGAGATAGAGCTGGATGGCTCGCGCCCAGGAGACGACGAGCGCCACGATGTAGGCCACGAGCACCACGACCCAGCTGATGAGAGCCACGATGAGCATGGCGACGAGCGCCGCCACGTCATCGTCGGTGGTGACGATGGAGACCGCCGCCAGATCCATGGCGCCGCCCGTGCCGAACATGTCTATGACTCGCTCTATCGCGAGCTTGGTGACCGAGTAGATCGACGCCATGAGGTCGAAGCTGTTCTGGATGAGGAACAGGAACACCGCGAAGAACACGAGCAGGAACACGACCTCCTTCACGCCCGGCAAACTCGCGTTGCCGTCCATCTTCTGCGATATCTGGATGAGCTTGATGGTGAATACGAACCCGAGCACGCCGCAGCCGATGGGAAGGATGGCCACCTGCCATACCCCGCGCGCTAGCGAGTACATGGTAGTGGTACCCGCCGTGCCGAGCATGGAGTCGAAGCCCTTAGCGAGGATCCCGTCGTAGCCGATGGATTTGAGCATGTTGATCTGATTGGAGAATATCCAGTTGCAGCAGTCGCGCAGCACCCCGCAAAGCCACTTGTTGATGTCGTCGGCGATCGCCGCGAAGGCGAAGTCTGGGAACAGCAAAAGCGAGCTCAGGGCAAGAAGCGTACCCGCGAACGCCAGGGCGAAGCGCCTGTCTTCGATGATTGCCCGCATCCGCATCACCCCACGACCTTGAACGTGGCCGGGCCTCGCGCGTATTCGACGGTGAGCACGGTCGATGCCGCGTCGTCGAGCGCAAAGTTCGCGCTTACCGTGCCGCTTGCGTAGTCGACCACGAGCGATTGCGCCCACGTCGCCTTGGTCGCCGTGGGCACATGCGCATGCGCGTAATCTGCCATGGCTTTCGATAGGGCTTCGGTCGTGCCGCCGAGAAGCTCCCGGAACTCGTCGTTTACGCCAACGACTTCGACGGAGGCGGCGCTAGGCGCTCCCTGGCTATAGGTTTTCGCCTGCGTGAAATCGTCGCTGGATACGGTGCGGGCACCTGCCGCGTCCTGGCGCACGAGCACGAGGGAGTCCTTGGTGGTGCCATCCGGCAGATCGAGCTTCAGCATGATCGATGTCTGGCTGCCCTCCTTCGTCACCGACGCGACGTCGAACGCCGTCATGCTGGTGGAAGCGCCATCGGATTCGGCATAGCGGCCCTCCTTGAAAACGATGCTCGACTTGCCGCCGTCGGCAGTCCACGCGCTGTCCCTCAGGATCGACAAGGCATCGCCCTCGTCTGCGGTCAGCTTCTGGTTGGAGGCATCTGAGGCGTCCGGCTTTGCCTGGCTGTCTTCTGATTCGACTGGGACGAACTGTCCCACTGGCTCATCCTGATGGACGAGCGTGCAGCGCACGACGCTCGATCCGATTAGGATGACGGCGGCCCCAATGGCCAGCGCCATGAGTATCTTGCCCTTCTTGTTCATCGGCTCATCGCTCCTATCTATTCGCGCGCAACGCGCAGGTGAAATAGTTGATGCCGGTGGAGATCTTGCACACGTCACCGGTCTGCGGTTCGTGGATGTAGCGGTCCCCTCCGATGTAGATGGCCACATGACCCACCTTGTAGAGGATGTCTCCGGGGCGCGCTTCCGACAGGAGAACCGTGGTGAGCGCGCTCTTCTGGTCTTCGGTGTAGTGGGGAATGGATATGCCCGCCTGGGCGTAGCAGTACTGGGTGAGCCCCGAGCAGTCCAAGCCGACGCCTGGCGTGGAGCCGCCCCACACGTAGGGAACCCCGAGCTGGCTGTAGGCAGCCTGCACGATCGCGTCCCCGTTTGCCACCATGGACTCGAACTGCTCGACGGTCATCCCATCGAAGCGGTAGAGGCTGTAGGTCTTCATGGCCGATTTCAGGCTCTCCACGTAGCTTGAGCTCGTGGCATAGCCCGCGTCCTTCAGGCCCTCTGCCATCTTGTCGGAATCGTGGCGTTCGATAGCCTCCTTGATAAGCGGGTTCTCCGAATAGCGGGAGTTCTGCAAGAAGACGCGGCTGCGGAATACGATGCAGTCCTTGTGCGACTTGAAGCTCGTGAACTCGGCCGTGATGGTGACGTGCTCTCCGCCG
This sequence comes from Gordonibacter sp., assembly GCF_036667095.1. Taxonomy (NCBI): domain Bacteria; kingdom Bacillati; phylum Actinomycetota; class Coriobacteriia; order Eggerthellales; family Eggerthellaceae; genus Gordonibacter; species Gordonibacter sp. Next base: position 4,159 of record NZ_JAVWUP010000144.1, read on the forward strand.
TACTCCTCGCCGGTCTGCCAGCTCGAATGACCCGCGACCTCGCTTGCAAGCCCGTAGCTTTGCGCCCACTTGATGCCGAACAGGTTGTTGTCGCGCGTGGCAAGGCCTGACAAGTGGTCGCCCACGCCCGACTCGCAGATGATCTGCGCGATGGTGCAGCCTGCCGGATGCCCGTACTTCTCCTGGCACTCAAGCGCGGTTGCCACCATCTCGCGCGTGATGTAGGGCGGGAGCCCCGCCATCGATTGCTTCGACGCCTCGTTTTCCCAGAAGCCGAAAAGGGCGCTTACGAGCTGGGATACCACCATCATGGCAAGCACGAAGGCGAGGATTCCGGTCATGACCCCGGCAAGCGGTGCCGCAGCCGCAGGTGCCATTGCGGCGAGGGCCTTCGCGCCGCTGGTCTTCGCGGCCGCCGCAGCTGCGGGCTCTGCCGCTTTAGCCTGCGCGGCACGGGCGCGAAACCAGGTGCGCCGCGACTGCATGCGCACCTTCGCCGTCGCAGCCTTATCCGCCGCCTCCTTGGAAACGGCCTTGCGAGTCCGCGCCTCGATGGATCTGGCCGCACTGGGACAATCTGTCCCAGTGGCCTTTGCTGCGGCATCGGTCGCATCTTTGGAGGTGCGCGTGGCTTTCGCCTTGCGTAGCAGCGCCACGGCGTCGGAGCCCTTCTGATAGGCGTCCGCCATCCCGCTCGTCTCGTCGGCCTCGTCCATCTCGGCTGCAGTCGAAGCGAGCATCGCTGAGCGCATGTTTCGGCCCTTCTGCAGGGCGACGCCCGTTTGCCGCATGACGTTGCGCGCGGCCTGGTCTCCTGCATCCGCGCTCTCTTGCCTGCCAGCCTGCCGCGCTGCGCGACCGAGCACGCTTCTGATGGACGCGCCTCCCTTGCGCGCTCCCTTCAGCTCGGCTGCGGCAACCGAATCGGCCTTCTTGACGATACCGGCGCTCACCGCATCGGTGCGGCCTGCCCTGGCCTCGAGGGCGCTGTCGGACTCGCCCCGGGCGAACTCGGCGGCTTTCGCCGTATCGGTATGCTTGGCAAGGTCGCTCGGCATGCCGCTACCCCTCGGCCTTTTCCTTGGAGCTGAGCTCGAAGCGGGCAGCGCGCTTGATCGCCGCGATCTCCTCGGGCTTGGTGTTGAAGGTGTCGTAGAGCAATCCCTTCGGCCAGTCATCCGTGATGGCGATGCGGGCGGCACCCGCCACAAGCAGGCCCTCGCCAGGCTTCACGGACTCATCGATGCATGCCTCCTCCTGCGCGGAGAGGTCGAGCAGGCGCACCCACTCGCGGCGGTCGAGCGGAGACTGCTTTAAGAGCATGATGTAGTCGGAGTTGAGCACCATGTTGCGGGCCTCCTCGTGCTCGAGCATGTAGATGGAGTTCTGAGTGATGCCCGTGCAGATGAGGTTGAACTTGCGGCCCTCGGCCCAGAACTTCGAGAAGTAGCTGATGATGGCCGGATGGCTGAAGAGGCTCTGCACCTCGTCGATGTAGAGCCAGGTGGTGACGCCGCGCTCGAAGTTGTGATACATCCGGTTGCGCACCGCCTCGAGCGCCGTGAGCATGCCGAAGACGCGCATGTTCGAGTTCAGGTCTTTGAAATCGATGTTGGTGATGCGGTTCTCGAACGTGACGTTGGATTGGTTGTTGAAGAACGACAGGGCACCCTTCACGTAGCGCTCGTAGCGAAGCGCGATATCGCGCGCCTCGGCCTCGGTTTGCACGCGCAGGATGTCGTAGAAGTCGCCGAGCGTGGGCATCCTGCCATGCATGGAGGCGGCAACGTAGGCTGCCTCGACGCAGCGGCTGATGATGGACCGATCCGACTCGGGCAGGCCTTGGGCACCCTCGGCCATGGTGGCAGACGACAGGGCCAGTATCGCTTCTATCTTGAAGGCCATCTGAGACGCGTTGCCCATATCCGCGACATCGCCTAAGTCGAACGGGTTCATGTAGGTTGCCGAATCGGGCGAGAAGCGGATGGGCGTGCCGCCAGCGGGCTCGACCACCGGCGCGTATTCTCCCGCGGGGTCGAAGATGATGATCTCGTCGTCTGGGTATGCCAATATCGTGTTCATGATCTCGCGCTTGACGCTGAAGGACTTGCCGGATCCCGGCTTGCCGCAGACGAACCCCATGGGGCTTGCGAGCGCCTTGCGATTGCAGATGACGAGGTTGCCCGATTGCTTGGACTGGCCCACGTAGCCGCCGCCTGGTTGGTTGAGCTCTTGGCTCGCGAACGGCATCTGGATGGCCACCT
>NZ_JAVWUP010000145.1:0-6352 GCF_036667095.1 Gordonibacter sp.
CGCGCCCCTCGTCTGAACCGGCGACTCGCCGGGAATTAGGCAACCACCTTCGCTTTCAACTCGTTGATCTTCTGGAATACCGGAGCAGGGCCGGCCGTGACGGTCACTGCGCCGTTGGCCGCTACCTCCAGCATGGTCGGAGCCTGCATAATGTGGAAGCGCTTGGCTAACTCGACGTTTTCCTCGGCCATGAGCTCCTCATACGCAATGCCGGCCTCGTCCAACTGCAAGGCGGCGTGCTTGCAGTTGGGGCAGGTGCGGGTGGCCACCAGATAGCGGCCCGCGGGCAGCATGCTGCGATCGGGAGCGTCGGCGACACATGCGGTCGATACACTCGCGGTCGCCGCGGCAACAGCTGCACCAAACGCCTCCCCCGCTTCGGCATCTGGCACCGTTACCTGCGTGCCAATCCGATCAGTCGTCTCGGCTCCCGGCACCGTCACGTGCGAGCCCGCTTGGCCCGCCTGCTCGGCAGCAGCCGCCACCTGCACGCCGCAAGGCGTCAAATGAGAATGCCCCAAATCGTACTCGACGCGATCGGCGAACTCCTGCGATTTACCGTCGTTCCAGTTCTTCACAGGACGGTAGTAGCCGGTAATGCGGCTGTACACTTCCGTCTCCTCGTGGCAGCATGGGCACTCGTACACCTCGCCAGCGATGTAGCCGTGGTTCTTGCATACGGAGTACGTCGGCGACATGGTGTAATACGGCAGCTTGTAGTTCTCGGCAATCTTGCGCACGAGCATGGCCGTGCTCTGCCAATCGGGCAGCTTCTCTCCCAAAAACGCATGGAACACCGTGCCCGACGTGTACAGCGTCTGCAGCTCGTCTTGCACGTCCAGCGCGCTGAAGATGTCGTCGGTGAAGCCTACGGGCAGGTGCGAGGAGTTCGTATAGTACGGCTTGCCCTGGTCGTTCGCCGTAACAATAGCCGGAAACTGCTCCTTGTCGTGCTTGGCGAAGCGGTACGTGGTGCTCTCGGCCGGCGTGGCCTCGAGGTTGTACAGATCGCCGTATTCCTCCTGATAATCGGCCAGCCGCTCGCGCATGTGGTTCAGCACGTCTTTCGTGAACGCCTGCGCCGCCGCCTGCGTCATGTCAACGCGCAGCCACGGCGCATTCAAGCAGGCCTCGTTCATCCCCACCAGGCCGATAGTGCTGAAGTGGTTCTCGAACGTGCCTAGGTAGCGCTTTGTGTACGGGTAGAGACCCGCATCCAGCAAGCGAGTGATGACCTCGCGCTTCGTATGCAGAGAGCGCGCGGACACGTCCATGAGGTGGTCGAGGCGACGGTAGAAGTCGGCTTCGTCCACCGCCTGGTAGGCAATGCGCGGCATATTGATGGTCACGACGCCGATAGAGCCCGTGGACTCGCCCGAGCCGAAGAACCCGCCCGACTTCTTGCGCAGTTCACGCAGATCGAGGCGCAAGCGGCAGCACATGGAACGCACGTCGGAGGGCTCCATGTCGGAGTTGATGTAGTTGCTGAAATACGGCGTGCCGTACTTGGACGTCATCTCGAACAGCAGGCGATTGTTTTCCGTATCGCTCCAGTCGAAGCTATTCGTAATGGAGTAGGTGGGAATAGGGTACTGGAAGCCGCGCCCGTTGGCATCGCCTTCAATCATGATCTCGATGAACGCCTTGTTCACCCTATCCATCTCAGCCTGGCAGTCCCCGTAGGTGAAATCCTTCTCGCGCCCGCCCACGATAGCGGGCTGGCTCGCCAAGTCGGCCGGGCACACCCAATCCAGCGTAATATTGGAAAACGGCGCCTGCGTGCCCCAACGCGAAGGGGTGTTCACACCGAACACAAAGGATTCCACGCACTGCTTCGTCTCGTCGTAGGTGAGGCCGTCCGCTTTCACGAAGGGCGCCAAATAGGTGTCGAAGCTGGAGAAGGCCTGGGCACCGGCCCATTCGTTCTGCATTATCCCCAAGAAGTTCACCATCTGGTTGCACAGACTGGACAGGTGGCTGGCCGGCTTCGACGTGATCTTGCCAGACACGCCGCCCAAACCCTCCTGGATGAGCTGCTTGAGCGACCAGCCGGCGCAGTAGCCGGTAAGCATGGACAGGTCGTGCAGGTGAATGTCGGCGTTGCGGTGGGCGTTGGCCACCTCGTCGTCGTAGATTTCGGAAAGCCAGTAATTCGCCGTGATGGCACCGGAGTTCGACAGAATCAGACCGCCGACAGAGTACGTAACCGTGGAGTTCTCCTTCACGCGCCAGTCTTCCACTTTGACGTACTGGTCCACCAAATCCTTGTAGTCCAACAGCGTCGCGTTCGCATTGCGCACCTTCTCGCGCTGACGGCGGTAGAGGATGTAGGACTTCGCCACATCGGCATAGCCGGCCGTGGAGAGCACTTCCTCCACACTGTCCTGAATGTCCTCGACGGTGATGGTGCCGTCTTTGATCTTGGGCTCGAAGTGAGCGGTAACGTTCAAGGCCAAAAGATCGATCGTCGAGGGGTGGTACTGCTTGCCCAGCGCATCGAACGCCTTGTCAATGGCAGCCGAGATTTTGACGATGTCGAATTCCGCGACCTGTCCGTCGCGCTTCTGAACCTGGTACATGCTCTGCTCTCCTTCGATGCTGTGACTGGTTTGCGATTCGATTCTCAGGTGCCGGGAAGCACAGGCGTGCAAGCACGAGCGTCCGGCAGTTGCGATGGTTTCCACCCTAACAACTTGTATGGCCGCCGTCAATAAATGTCACCCATATGTTGAAGATACAATTACGTGCGACAACTATATATAGTGGTTTTTGCCATCTGGGGTTTTGCTTGTAGCCGATAGGAGACATTACGAAAGACGACCTGCGAAGACAGGAAATGACAGGTTTTTACGTTGAGATTTTTTTCTTTGCCGCTCAACAAACACAAGGTTTTCAAAGACACTGCGGGGGAGTGTCCCGCAGGCTCGCGTGCAAGTTCTCTTTTTCTTGACGCGCTGCACCAAACCAAATATACTTGCTTATATACTTGCCTTGATTGAGAGAAGGAGCTATGCCTCAGCTTTCGCTTTACCTGGATAAGCCGACCATGGATATTTTGGAAACGAAAGCACAACGCGAGGGATACTCCCTTTCAAAGTACGCGGGGAAGCTTATTCGGGAGCATGACGAAAGCACATGGCCCGTCGGCTTCTGGGATCTCTACGGATCAATCGATGACCCGGCATTCGCGCGCCCTTCCGATCCCGACTTTAACGACGACGACCCCTGCGACTTTTTCAATTAGGGGCATCATGTATTTTCTCGATTCGAATATCTGCATAGATTTCCTGCGCGGTCGCATGCCCTACGGCTATCGGTTTCTAAAAAACAACGATCCCCGTCTGTTCAAGATACCTGCCATCGTCGAAGCCGAACTGCGGGTTGGCGTAGCAAAAAGCTCGGACAAGGAGCGCAATAGACATGCACTTGACACGTTCCTTTTGCCCTTCGATATCGTACCCTTCTGTTCGCGGTGCGCACGGGAGTACGCATCCATCCGTACCGACCTGGATCAAAGAGGCGAACGCTTAGGGCACAACGACCTCTTCATCGCAGCCACCGTCCGGGCGTACGGAGGGGTGCTCGTCACCAACAACGTCAAAGAATTCAAACACATTCCCAAACTCGAACTCGAATCATGGGCTGAAATCGACCTCTAACATCAAGAAGGGTGCTTATGAACACACCCCACAAAGCGCCCTTTGCGGGGTGTGTGCGATACGCCCTTGCGGGCGGTACTGCGTCGCCGCACCGCCTGGCCGCCCTTGCGCGATTGCGCACTCCCTCACTCTTCCGAAGGTGCGCAGCCCCTACCCTTCCGCAGCCTCGCATTCCAAGGCCTTCTCTTCGCCCACGAGCCCTCGTACGTCCGGTGCGTTGCCAACCGACAGGCCACGCTTAAGCGTGCGATAGGTAAGCCCCGCAATGAACAGGGAAATGGCCGCCGTGCCCAGTGCGACCGGCACGAGATCGCCGCGCAGCGCATCGAAGAGCGCGCCGTATACCAGCTGGCCTACCGGTTGAGCACAGTTCGCCAGAGCCATTGCCAGCGCGATGACCTTCCCCACCAGATGGCCGGGCGTTTCGAGCTGAATGAACGAGATAGCTTGGATGCTGAACATCGAAGCACAGGCCATACAGACGAACAAACCAGCCAACAGCAGTGCATAAGCAGCCATCACGTCCATCGATGCGCCCAGGACCACCGCGACCGGCACCAAAGCGAGCGATGCCACCATGATGAACACCGGTGCCTGCCGCAGGTGCAGGCGATTCGCCAACACGCCCACCAGAATGCCGCCCGTCAGACCGCCCAATGCCAATGCGCCTTCGGCAAAGCCCATGAACTGGTTCGGCAAACCGAGTATCTGCGTCACGATAACCGGCGCACCGATAATGATGAAGGCCGTCATGGTCACATTGATACCTGCAACCAGAAGGATGACCTTCAGGATAATCGGTCGCTCGCGGCGCAGGAAGGTGAAGCTTTCGGCGATGTCGTCCACTACCGTGCGCACGATACCCTCCGTGCGCTCTACCCGTTCATGGGGAATACGCACGAACAGCATGATCAGCACCGCCGACAGCGCGAAGGCAATGCCGGACACCACGACAACCGGCTCGATACCGAACAACCCGAACACCAATCCGCCTACCACAGGCCCAACCAAGCCCGACAGTGCGCTGATCTGGCTGACAATAGCCGTAGCCCGCACGACGCTGTCGCGCGGAACGATAAAGGGCACCGCCGCCTGCACGGTAGGCTGGTAGATGCTCTGCGCCGCATACAAAACGATAAGCGCGCAGATAGACAGCCCGACAAGGTCGATCACGCCTTCAAGCATCAGGTAGGCGGCACAGGTCAGCGCCAGCAGCACATCGAGCACCGCCATGATACGCCGCTTGTTCACTCTGTCGGCCGCTACCCCGCCAATAGGCGTCAGCACGATATAGGGCAGCCAGGCAGCTGCGGCGACCGCCCCCATAAGCGCCGCCGAGCCCGTAAGGTTCAACACATACAACGGCAAAGCGAATCTCAGCACCGCATCTCCGAACAGAGAGGCGATCTGCACGATTATCACCGACACGAACGAACGATTGAACAGGTTTCTCATATAAGGTTCCTCTCTTGTGTTTTCTTACCTAGCTTGCTTAAAAGACTACGGTTGCGAAGACGCGATAGCGACCGATTCCAGTTGGAATCTTCGCAACTTTTAGTTGCAAGGCGTACAGAGCATCACCTTGGCTTTTGCGCTTGAGATTCTTTACATACATTCAGTTGGTATGTAAAGAGGTTAAAAAATAAGGCTGCAAGGCAACCGTTGTTTCGCGATTCTGCGAGCGCGCTTTCGTGCACTCGCATGCCAAGGCGGCAGATGTTTCACGTGAAACATCTGTTCGTGCTTCTCTAAGGAGCGGCCCAATCTCTACTCCCCTTCTCTCACCTCTTCGAGCCGCTGGTGAAAATGCTTACGGTAGTTCTCCAGGATGATGCCGAGGCCTTTGTCCTCGAGAGAGCAGCCTCCCAGCATCTGCACGATATCGAGGTAGTAATCCATCCGCGTCTTCAGCTGTTCGGTCGTGCACGAGTGAAACATAGGGCTGGCCCAGAGGTTCGCCACCAAAACGATAACTTCGCTGAACTCGTGAGGGTATGCCGTCCTGATACTGCCATCGCGCACGCCCTGCTCAACAATGGGCTGCACGAAAAGGGGAACCGTCTCTTGGAACACCGACTGGTACTGCATCCCCAGCAGCCGCGCATTCTTAACGGGATCGACAGAAGGGGCGATACGAGCCCACATGTCCATCTGAGGTCCGGTGATGGAAGTTTCGACCAGCGCTTGCAGCTTTTCCGCGCCGTTCATGTGCCCGCTATCGCGGATGCGCTCCAACTGCACGTACAGCGGCGCATTTTCGCGCTCGAGTGCCGCAGACAGGATGTCCTCCTTTGACTTGAAGTGGTGATACACCGCGCCTTTGGTCAGACCACCCAAGCCGTCGATAATGTCCTGGATGCTGGTGTTGTCGTAGCCCTTCTTGAAGAACAGCGCCAGCGACACATCGAGTATCCGGTTGACCGTCTCTTCTGGATACTTGTTTCGCGCCATTACTCCTCCTCGCCTCGTCTTCCTCTCGGGGCCCCATCGTCACCCCCGTGATGCTCCAACGCAACCGCAAGCGCTCTTTGAAGCATCGCCTCTTCGCGAGTCCTGCTTCACGAGCAAATTCCTCGCGCGAAACACCGAGCACTGAAAAAACTATTACATACCAATGGTATGTATCTTAGCGGCCGGCGATGGAGAACGCAAGGAAAAATAAGCCGATACGTCCGCTTGGCTCCATAATTACC
>NZ_JAVWUP010000146.1:0-6264 GCF_036667095.1 Gordonibacter sp.
TGCACTACGCAATCGGTTCTTTCCGACGGGATCGTTACCGCTCGCGAGCTTGCCGAGACGCTGCGTATCTCAACCGGCTTCGTATACAAAATGGCTCGCGAGAACCGCATCCCCGTCATCCGCATTGGTCGCGCGGTAAGGTTCAGCGTTGGAGATGTTGAACGCGAGCTTGCCAAGTACTCACGGTGGAGGTAGCGTCCGGCTTCCAGTTTTCAGGCAGCTTTGTCCGTCGGGGAGTAGCATGACTCATATGCGCCAAGCATTCTTGCACGTGGGGCGCGCTACTCCGGCCGGTCGCAGACACGCGCCCCAACGTGTGTTCATGCTACGTCATTTTCGTTGCGAATTCATTAGCTGGCTGCTGTGTCTCGGACGGCAGCTACATCGCCGTTACGCCGTCGTGCACGATGCGCTCCACGTACCAGCGCTCGCCGTCATGCCACAGAAATGTCGGCTTACCTTCGACCACCACTGCGTAGCGCATGCCGTGGCCGCCCGTCTTCATCGATGCGGCATAGCGGCACTCGGTCACGCGGTCTATCGCAAAGCAGCGCCCGTCCTCCCAGGCTATCGCCAAAGGCGTCCTGATTCCGTCTTCGTCGTCATGCAGCGTCACGCCCACATAGCACTTCTCGCGGCGCTCTATTCCTCGGACCATCGCAAAGCACCCCTACCTATGAAAGAAACTGACGGGATGCACCACGTTGTCGCGCTTGGCATCCAGCTCCCACGCGGTGGCGTCTTGCGCCTGCGGTCCCCACACTACGCAGTTGTTGCCAAAGCGACGGCGCAGCTCGTCGATCGTCGCGTCCAGCCCCTCGCGCTCGGTGCGTTGCGGCAGCGGGTCGAACAGCATCATCTGCATGTCCTCGTCCGCCGATACCAGGTTGCTTGCGCGCACGTACAGCCCCCGCAAGGGCCGTGTGTCGTTAAGAGGCTCGTTGTCGCACAGCAGCCGCCAGGCGATGTGCGCCACCTCGCCGGTGATGTTGGTGGGCAGAGGTGCGCATGTTTGCCGGGTGTAGCTGGACAGGTTGCGGGCGCTTCTCACCCCTATGGCGATGGTTCGCGCCCGTGCGCGCCCCTCGCGCATGCGCTGGGCTACGCTTTCAGCCAGCATCCAGATGACGGCCTTGGCGGTTTGAGGGTCTTCGATGTCGCGCGGGAAGGTGATGCCGTTGCCGTAGCTTTTGGTTTCGCGGTCAACATCGCAGCTTGCGCGGTCGAGCGGCTTTACCTCCGTTGCATCATCGCCGCGGGCAAACGCGCGCAGCAAAAAGCCCATCTTGCCCAAGCGGTGCTGCAGGTAGTAGTCGGTGGCATGGGCTAGGTCGCCTATGGTGCAAATGCCCGACGAATGCAGCTTGGCATCGGTAGCGGCACCCACGTACAAAAGCTCGCGCACCGGGGCAGTCCATACGATGTCGTGATAGTTGGTTTCATCTATCACCGTCACCGCATCGGGCTTCTTGTAATCGCTGCCGAACTTGGCGAATATCTTGTTCCAGCTAACCCCGACCGATACCGTGATACCCAACTCTGCTTTCATGCGCTCGGATATCTCCCGTGCGATCTCTACCGGTGTGAGCCCCAAGCACCTCTGCGTTCCCGTGACGTCAATCCATGCCTCGTCGGGGCCGAAGGGCTCCACGCAATCGGAGTAGTCGTAGTAGATCTTGCGCGCCAGCCCCGACACCTTCATGTACAGGCGATAGTCGGGCGGCACTACCACCAGTTCTGGACACTTGCGACGCGCGTCGCGCAGGGTCTCAGCCGTGCCGATGCCCCATTTCTTTGCCAGCATGTTCTTTGCGAGTACGATGCCGTGACGTGCCTCCTCGTCGCCTCCAACGACCACGGGCTTGCCGCGCAACTCGGGGTGGGCTTGGCATTCTATCTGGGCATAGCAGCAGTTTATGTCGCTGTGCAGTATCGCCCGCTTGCGCATGCTCGCCCCCAATCCCTTCCAATCCGCAACCGATGCTTAGGATTGTAGAGCGAACATTAGTTCCCGTAAAGCGAACAAACAGTGGAGTTTAAACCACAAGCTGCGTACTCGTGTCTTACCGTTTTCTCATCTGCATATACAACCGCTTGCTAATCAGCGGAAATTACTATAGTCGTTATCGCCTTGCTGTTGGGCTAACGTTTCAAAGTCAATTGATGAAGCGATGAGCTGCCCAGGATAGCGACCGTGGACGTGATTCAGAACCGCCCAGCAGGCTCTACGTATCGATTCGTCATCTGGAGGCTGGTCTCTGTCGAACAGCGAGGCACCATGCGATTGGTCTTGGCAGATAGAGTAGATGTATTCGCAATCTTTTAGCGCGGCGCATTCTTGCGTATTGAGATAGGCGAGCAGGTCCGTCGATGCTGGGTTGTCAAACCTCCAAAGCGACTCGATGATTTGACGTATGGAGTTACCTGTCGTATGTGACGGGTCGCGCGTGCCAAGTGCAATTTCGACAAGATCCTTAAGGTGTTCGCTGTATGGGGTGATGTAGTGGCTTACACAAGGTTTAATAACCCCGTCATGTAGTACGAAGCATTCCTTAACAACGCCGTTTCTGGCCAGCATGTTGAAGAAGGCACTGCTGTGCGTCAAAAGCAGAAACCGCACTCGTTTTAGGCCAAAAGTGATATTGAAATCTCTGATAATCTGGAGAATGCTGTAAACGTAGTGATAATCCAAGCTTGATATTGGATCGTCGATAACGAAAAATAGATTCTGGGCATCATCATCGCTTTCTAGCAGATTCCATGTTGATGCGACGTAATGGCAGAATGCGAGAGCGGATTTTTCGCCATCACTCATAACGTCCTCGGCATCTTCGCCGAGTGGTGAATCGCCTAGTGAAATGGTGAACTGGTCCGAATCGAAAACATACTTATCGCCGAAGACTTCGTGAATCATTTTTGCGAGCATCTGAGCTATGGCCGCTCGCTTTGGTCTCCTGAATTTGACTTCTTCTGCCTTTATATCGGCATCGAGCTGTCTGTATGCTTGCAGAATCGATTCGCGTGCAGAAATCAATGAATCGCAGTCAACCCTAATCTTGCGAGTCATCTCGACACAAAGATCACGCTTGACGCTTTTAATTGCTTTGGATGCATTTGCAGCAAGACCATCGAACCTGGAAAGTGTATTTTCCGTGTCGGCGACGGCAGCCTCCATGGTATCCAATAATGTCTTGAGTTGTTTCACTGGCGCAACATCGTAGGTAAGTGAGATATCGGCAATCTTGCGCCTTAGCGTTTCGCTGACGGCGCTCGTGGAGGCCTTTATCTCAGTGAATGTCGGAACATCAGCGAGGGTAGCCTCGCTAAGATCGGGAAATGCCGACTTCAGTGAATCGAATTGTATTCGCTTTGTGCGGTAGAGAGAGGCGAACCGCTCATATGAATCACAGAGCGTATTCAGTGTCCTGATATGTCCCTCTATTTCAGAAACGGTCTTTGCCTCTGCGCCGCGTACATACTCTTCGTAGTTGTGTATGAGCGTTTTCGCATCGCCATCGAACACCATACCGCAATAAGGGCATCTGTTATCTCTGGTGAGGTCGAGGCCATTTTTGACGAACTCCATCTTTGGCTGCACTTCTGCAACGAATTCATCGGCGAACTTGTCGCGCGAGAAGGGTTGGGTAAGCAGGATGCCGATGCTATCAAGATCGACTTGCCCTGCGGTGCAGTTGATCCCTGCCAAAACTGGAATAGGATCCGGAAGCCCTCGTAACGCTTCGAACTCTGCGAGCTTGCTTTCGTATTCGGACGAGCAAGAGTCCATTGCCAATATGTTCTCTACGGTAAGTTCAGAGTATCCCCTGTATCTAGTAAGCTCGTAGTCTGCAAGGGTTGTACGCCCTTCAGCGACGACCTTATCGATTGCGGCACGTATTTCTTGTCCACGCTTGCTCAATCCCGAGAGCTGCTCCCTCTTGTCAGAGACATCGATGTTATCTCGGCCGATGATGTATCCGGTGAAGCCGTCACCGTTTGGTGCATAGTGGAGTGCTCCGAGGTTATCTCTGATGTAATCACTGTTGAATACGTGGAATATGTAACCTGTGTCGTTCCTGACAATGACATCTTTGCCGCGCTCCATCGTAATGTGCAGTTTCTCGGGCTGGGAGCGTTGGTTCGAAGTGACGAAAGAGAAAGAACCGGCATCTTCAGTGCGGTTGATTATGTTACCCGCCAATGCGCCCGCATCGTTATCGGCAGCGCGGAAAAGGCGGCTGATGCAGGTCTTGCCCTGGCCGTTACCAGAATAAATTGCTATCCGTGAGTTGCTGAGGGTTAGAGTACCGCCAGCCTGCGTAGCAAACGGTCCGAAACCCTTCAGCTTGATCTCCCAGCTAAAGCTCAATTTCCCTCCTAAACATTCGAGTAGCGATACTCGACTTCGACGTCATGCACGAAGCCTGATCCCTGCCCCAGTTCCCCGAAGCGCTTCTTGGCCGATTGCGAGATGCCCTAAATACTTGTTACCGCGTACGTCGTTCGGACGTCGTATTCGAAATCGTCTCCTAATTCGAGCGTGGCGAAGTGCTTCTTGGCGCATTCGATCTTCGCTCGCTCGGAATCGCGCAGCGCAGGGTCGCCGTTGGTTCCTCCCTTGGTTTCGGTTACGAAGTACACGCGGTTCTCGCCATCCTTTTCCTCGACGTATGCCCAGTCGGGGTTGTACGAACCCAAGGGCGTGTCTATCTTGAACGACGAAGGCAGCTTGGCAAACACCTTCACCTCGTCAGCCAGGTCAAGCGCCTCCGCAAAAGGCTTCTCTACACTCGACGAGTCGTATACGACGTAGTTATAAAGGCACTTGTCGGGATTCACCTGCGGCTCCCAGGCATTCGAATCAAGGTAGGCGTGGAAATCGCCAAGGTCGAGGTCCTTCATCGTGTACCATTCGTCGTCCGGCAGCTTCACGTACTTGATGCCCTTCGCGACTGCTGCGTTCTTTGCCTTCGTAATCTTGGCGGCCACCTGCGCTAGGAAGGTCGCCGGATCGACGGCGAACTCGTCGAAGCGGCCGCAGCCCTCGAGAATCCTCTTTATCGTCCCACGCGTGAGCCCGACGGCATCCTGCAACTCGGCAATGGGGTCGGGAAGGTCATATACGCGCTTTGAATCCGTCGTTACTATGGACGTGCCGGTTCCCGTCGTGGATATGCCCGAATCGTCGACGTTGAGCGATGCGCGCAAGCTCATGACCTCAAGCGGCTTCACCTTGGGCATGCTTTGGACCTCTGCAATCGCGTCAGCCACGAGGGCATCCGAATCGACGTCGACCTCGAAGCGCGTACGGCGGCGAATGCGCTCCCATAACTCCATGAACGCGGGGTCGTTCGTGACGTCCTTCTGCAGCTCGACGGTAACCTCTTGGGCCTTGTTCTTAATCTGCAGCTTCTGGGCCTTATGCAGGATAACCGCCTGTATCTGCTCCCTCGCGGGCTCGAGTTCTGGGGGAAGCTCGACCTTGCCAGCCTCCGCATCGGCCTTGAGTGCGGGCGTGATGTTGCCCTTGGCGTCAACGAGGCCCGCAGCCTTGAAGTGCTCGTACGTTTGGCTCGAGCGCGCATAACCGAAGCGCTCTTCGGTTCCGTCGGGCTTCTCGACGGTCACCTTCGTGAACGACTCGGGCGTGAGGATGCCAAACTTGAAATCCTCCTTCTCGAACTCCTTCTGCAGGCCGTTGGCGAACTCGTCATAGGATTCGTTCGCGATGACGGTGAGAACGTTCGCCTCGGGGTCGTAGCAGCGCTCGCCGTTCTGGTCGACGCAGAGGCGCAGGCCGCGCCCAATCTTCTGGCGCTTGGTCAGGGTGTCCTTCGTCTCCACCAGCGTGCATATCTGGAATACGTTGGGATTGTCCCAGCCCTCCTTCAGCGCGGAATGGCTGAAGATGAAAGCGACGTCCTTGTCAGGATCATGCCCGTCGGGGAAGGAGATGAGCGTCTCCTTCTTGTGCATAATCAGCTCGAACGCCGAGGTGTCCGCTGCACTGCTGGCAGTTGCTGTCGTGTTCTTGTACTTGCCCTTGCCGTCTTTGGCGAAGTACCCGTCATGAACGGCCGACGCATCGGGGTTCAGGGGAACGCCCGCCTTCTCGTAGCGCTTCTGCCACTTCGGGGAGGCGACTACGGCGCGGTACTCCTCCTCGAAGATGTCTGCGTACTCGCCGTTGTGGATTTCCGGCTCGTACACGCGGTACTTCTCAACCTTGTCGATGAAGAAGAGGCTGAGCACCTTGATGCCGCG
>NZ_JAVWUP010000147.1:0-2148 GCF_036667095.1 Gordonibacter sp.
ATGAGGCCGACCCCCTCCCGGCTCCGTACGGCATGGTTACAGCACCGCCAAATAGCGGTCGCGCTCCCATTGCGAAACGTAGCCTTGGTAGTCGTTCCACTCGGCGCGTTTGGCAGCTACCAGGTAGGAGTGGATATGGTCTCCAAGCGTCTCGCGCATGAGCGCGGATTCGGCGAACAGCTCGATGGCCTCCCCCAGGCTTTCGGGCAGCGTCTGGATACCTTGTCGGCGCAGATCCTGGCGCGCAAGCGAGAACAGATCCTGATCCTCAGTCGGAGGCTGCAGTTCCAGCTCGTCTTCGATGCCCTTCAAACCGGCGGCCAGCATAACGGCGAACGCAAGGTAGGGATTTGCCGCGGGGTCGGGGCTGCGCAACTCGATGCGGCAGGCATCCTCGCGGTTCGGGCGATAGCCGGGAATGCGCACAAGCGTGGAGCGGTTGCGGCTGGCCCACGACAAGTACGTGGGAGCCTCCCCGCCGCAGATAAGACGCTTGTAGGAATTGACGTGCTGGTTCGTGACGACGCAGAACTCGGGAGCGTATCTCAGGATGCCGGCAATATAGTGCTTCGCGACCTTCGAGAGGCGATAGCCCTGCGGATCGCCTGCATCGAAGAACGCATTATTGCCCTCGAGGTCGGTGAGGCTTTGGTGCACGTGCATACCGCTTCCCGGCTGGCCGGCTATGGGCTTGGGCATGAACGAGGCGTACACCCCGTGCTTGTGGGCTATCTCCTTCACCACCAGCTTGTAGGTCATCACGGCATCCGCCATGGACAGCGCATCGGCGTAGCGCAGGTCTATCTCGTGCTGCGAGGGCCCGTTCTCGTGGTGGGAGTACTCTACTGGAATGCCCATCTTCTCAAGCGTAAGCACGGTATCGCGACGCAGATCGGAGGCATAGTCGAGGCTGGTCAGGTCGAAGTAGCCGCCACGATCCAGCACTTCGGTGCCCTCCGCATCCTTGAAATAGAAGAATTCCAGCTCAGGACCTACGTTAAACACATAGCCCATGCGGGCGGCCTTTTCGACCGTACGTGCCAGCACGTGGCGCGGATCGCCTTCGAACGGGCGGCCGTCAGGCGTGCGCACAGCGCAGAACATGCGCGCCACCGCGTTGCTCTCGGGGCGCCAAGGTAGCACCTGGAATGTAGAGGCATCGGGGAACGCCAGCATATCGGACTCCTGCGTGCAGCAGAACCCCTCGATGCAGCTGCCATCGAAGCCCATGCCCTCGGCGAACGCATCGTCGAGCTCATTGGGAACGACGGCAAACGACTTCATAGTGCCCAGAACGTCGGTGAACCAGAATCGGACGAAATGCACGTCACGGCTCTTGATGGTCTTCAGGACGAAGTCCTGGTCGGGGTTCGCGGTCATGGGCGCATCCTTTCTCTTTGCCTCCATTATACCGCGTCGTGTTTCGGCTTCGTTTCGCAGAGCGTCTTCCCGAAAAAACGAGACCCGGCACGCAGGCCGGATCTCGCAACGCGTTCGAGCGAAAGGCAACCCTACTTCTTCAGGTCCTCGATGCTCGCAGCCTTGCCGGGATACAGGCCCAAGGGCTCGAAGTGGATAGTGCCGGCAGATACGAGATCGGTGCCGTTCTTGGCGTTGTAATCCTCCAGGTAGGTGATGTGCTGGAAGTAATTCGCATCCAAGCTGCCGTCAGCCAGCGCCACGTTCGGCTGGATGTAGTCGGTGAATTCCTTAACCTCGAGCGTGTAGCCGTGGTTTTTCAGGATGTCCTTCACCTGGGCGAGGATCTCGGCATGCGGGGCCGGGGAAGCACCTACCGAGATCGTGGTGTCGTCGCCCTTCGCATCCTCGATCTCGGTCGCGCCTGTCGCGTCGAGCGGCACGACCAGGCCGGCATAGGTGTCCTCTATGTACTGACGGGCAGTGGCACTCCGCAATGCCTTGACCAGCGCCTGGATCTTGTCGCTGTTCTCGTCGCCGGCACGCACGGCAACTACGTTGGCGTATTTTTCGGCCGCTTCGGAGGCTACGTCCTCGCGGGCAAGCGCCGATGCCGTATCAATGCCGCCGCTGATGGCGTAGTTGCCGTTGATGACGGCCAGATCGACGTCGGGCAGCGTGGTGGGCAGTGAAGCCGCTTCCATCTCCACGATCTCGATGTTGTAGGGG
>NZ_JAVWUP010000147.1:2158-6243 GCF_036667095.1 Gordonibacter sp.
CGATGTCGTTCTTCGTAGCCTCAAGGCCGGTGCCGTCCTTGAGCTTGATGAGGCCCTGATCCTGCAGCAGCAGCAGAGCACGCGCCTCGTTCGTCGGATCGGACGGCACGGCGATCTTCGCGCCCGCCGCGCCTCCGCAGCCGGCGAGGGCCGCCAGCGCTGCGCCCGCAATTGCCACCGTGGCAACCGCTTTCAGTACGGTTTTCGCTTTCATGGTAAGTTCCTTCCTCTTGTTTCTCTTCAAATGACGCATAAGTCATGGGTTGCAGTTTTTGCAGGCGACGTGCTATTTGCGTTTGTCCACCTTGCGCGCCACCATCACCTCAGGCTGATAGTGCTGGTAGCCGTAGCGAATGGCGATATCGCCCAAGCCGCCGGCGCCCACCGTACCCGCCATAGCCACGTAGCCGAACAGCGTGATGAAGGTGATGGACGCACCACGGATAAGCGACGGCAGGCTCTCGCGCAAGAACACCTTGCGCACGATCTGCCAGACGCTGGCACCGAAGCTCTGCGCCGCCTCCACCAGGCCCCCGTCCACCTCGGCCAGGCTTTGTTCGACCATGCGCCCCACGAACGGCGCAGCTGCCGCCACCAGCGGCACCACGGCACCGGGAACGCCCAGCGACGTGCCCACAATGAGGCGCGTCAACGGGATAAGCGCCACCAGCAGGATGATAAACGGGATGGAGCGCCCGACGTTTACGATCCAGCCCAGCACCGTGCTGAGAGCGCGGTGAGGACGCAGGCCGCCAGGGGCCGTCACCACCAAGGCCACGCCCAGCGGCACGCCGATGACGTAGGCGAACAGCGTAGCGACCACCGTCATGACCAGCGTGTCGAGCGTGCCTTGCGCCAGCAGCAACCCGTATTGGTCGAAGAACGAAGCGAGGAAGTCCATGCTACCTCACCTGCCCGTCGATGCGCACCACCGGGTTCGTCGACGAATCGATCGCGTCCTTGAGCACAGCCGCCGCCGGATCGCCAAGGCGCTTGTTCGCGCGATCCGCCTCGGGCACCCTCCATGCGCCTGGCTCCCCGGACAGGGTGTCGTAGGCGATGAGCTCGCGAGTCACCGGGCTTTGCGGGCTCGAGAACACATCTGCAGTAAAGCCCTCCTCCACGATGCGCCCTTCGTCGATGACCGCGATGCGGTTGCAAATCTTTTGCGCCACGGCCAGTGAGTGCGTGATAACCACCATGGTGACGCCCAGTTCCTCGTTGATGTCTTTCAACAGGCTCAAAATCGACACCGTCGTGCGCGTGTCGAGCGCACTGGTGGCCTCGTCGCAGAGCATCACCTTCGGATTGTTCGCGAGCGCGCGGGCAATGGCCACGCGCTGCTGCTGGCCACCGGAAAGCTGGCTCGGATAACGGTCGGCCTTATCGGACAGCCCCACCAACTCCAGCAATTCGCCGGCGCGCTTTTCCGCAGCATCCTTCCTCTCACCACGTCCTCCAGGAGAGTCTGCTGTGCGGCGCCCCCCAAGGGGATTTGCTGCGCGGCAAAGCTCCAGGGGAAACATCACGTTGCCCAGCACCGTGCGCTGCTGGAACAAGCTGAAGTTCTGGAAGATCATGCCGATGGAAGCGCGCAGCTCTAAAAGGTCCTTCCCCGCGAGGTTCGTCACGTCGCGGCCGTCGATGGCAATGCGTCCGCCCGTGGGGCGCTCGAGCAGGTTGATGCAGCGCACCAGCGTGGACTTCCCCGCCCCGGACGCACCGATGATACCGAAGACGTCGCCGTCCTCGATGGTCAGACTCACATCGCGCAGCGCATGGTGGGCGTTTTCGGTAGCGCCGTAGGTTTTTTGCAGATGTTCAAGCTGGATCATGGTGTTCTCGATCTAATCGTTCGTACAGGATTGCGGTCCACCGGCAAAGGCGAGGCCGCACGGAAGCTATGCCTGAGCGTCGGCGTACGAGCCGACCGACCCAGGCTTGGGCATCATCATATCCCCGGTATGTACGAAAAGAGAAGCCATAAGTGAGTATCTTACGGGATGAGCGCCGCCTGTCAAGACTTCCAGCGCACGATGCTTATGCGAATATGCCATGATTGGCTATCTATTATAGAGATAGCATAGATCTCTGTTCATCATTGAGCAGGGTCGAGGCCCATCGCTGCTCGCCACGGGAAGAGCCTGGCACCCACCTGGGCCGACCGATGGCGGACACGGCGGTGCGTAGGTTATAAGGTAACGACCATATGACGGACGGAGAGTGCGGCATCTCCTTTCCGCACCCTCGAGGTTATACTTAGTTACTCGTTCGTCTTCGTCGACGGCATGGGACACGCGAGAAAAGTGGAGGGAGGTAGCTTGATGAGCACCGCGAACAACCCTGTAGAAGCGCTGGCAAAAGGCGGCATCGACTACGCCGAGGCAATGGATCGATTCGGCGGCAACGATGCGCTTTACCGCCGGCTCGCAGTGAAGTTTCTCGACGATCGGCATTTCGAGGCACTTGAGAAGGCGTTGGAATCTGGCGATGCCGCGCAGGCGTTTCGTGAGGCGCATTCTCTCAAGGGCATTGTCGGAAACCTCTCGTTCACCGACCTATACCGTATATCCTGCCACATCAGCGATGCGCTGCGGGACGGCAACATCGTTGCAGCACAGGAGATCATGGCCCCACTTCGGGAAGCCCGCGTTTCCGTGGTAGAGGTGCTCGAAGGATTTTCCGCATAGTCGCCGCAGGACCTGTTCCTGCGATATAAATGTTTCGTTATCCTATCAGGTATTTTATGGAGGTGGCAGCGATGAAGTTCTCTAACATCCTCGTTCCGTTCGACAAGTCCGAGCATGCCGTGCATGCACTTGGAGTCGCTCGCGGCCTGGCAGAAGAGGATCCGGCCATCGGACTGCATGTCGTAGACATCATCTACGTGTCGGAGATGCCGCCGTCGCTAGGGCTGGATGCCAACCCCTACGAGAGCATGCCTCCACTGGCAGTCGATCCCGACCTGTACTGCAAACTTGTCGATGCCGCCCTCGCGCGCGAGAAAGAAGGCATGGACAAGGCCATCGGATCACTGCTCGACGGCCTGCCGAACCCCGTGAGCGTGCAGGCCGTGAATGCCGTGTCTATCGTGGACGGCATTACCGACTACGCGCACGAGTATGGCTGCGACCTCATCATCATGGGATCGCGCGGCTTGGGGCTTTTACGCGGCATGCTGGGCAGCGTCAGCTACGGCGTGCTGCGGTCATCTGAAATCCCCGTGCTTATCGCGAAGGAGCCGGAGGAGAAGTAAGCGCTTCGGGGCTGGCACACGCCCCAAGCTTTCTAATAGGCTGTCGAAAACGTCGAATGGCGGCAACCCTTGAGGCTGCCGCCATTCGATTTCTTGCATGCTCGATTCCGCTCTCAAAACTTCCGGTAGGCTTGCCTTGCCCCCCCCCCCGAACCACACTCCTTCTCACCCTTTGGTAAGTTGAATTCTTAAACACAACACCGGTGGTGCGGATCAACTTGCGAATCAACCCGACCAACCTTCCCTATCCTTTCTTGTGGAACGACAGGGTTTCACGGTACGTATTGGTGCGCACTTGCTATAATGGCTCGGTTATGGAAACGAATCCCACAGCAAAAGCATCCGGTGGCCGCCAGCGCGCGGCCAAGCATATCGCCATTGTCACCATGGGCGTAAAACTTGGCGACGAAACACGCGGCTATACCCGCTTTCGATTCTTGGCAGAGCTGCTGGTACGCGAGGGCTTTGAGGTTGACCTTATCACTTCATCGTTTCAACATTGGGAAAAGGCGCAGCGAGACCGTACTAAGCCTTGCTACCAAGGGCTTCCCTATCGCATAATATTCATCGAAGAGCCTGGGTACGCACGAAATCTTGATCTGGAACGTATACGCAGCCATCATGCTGCTGCCAAAAATCTGCGTGCTCACTTCGAGCGTACGGCGGGCACTTACGATCTTATCTACGCCGAGATCCCCCCTAACGATGTTGCACGGGTGTGTGCAGAAGCAGCTGAAACACTACATATTCCCTTCGTCGCCGACATCAACGACTTGTGGCCCGAAGCTATGCGCATGGTTGTCAATATTCCCGTAATAAGCGACGTGGC
>NZ_JAVWUP010000148.1:0-6182 GCF_036667095.1 Gordonibacter sp.
TTCGAATATCTCCGATACGCCGCAGGCGATGTCCAGCGGCCCGGTGATACGTCCTTCCAATTCGTCGAGGGTGCGGCGGTGCGACAGCACGCTGTCGCTCGGCGGCGCGTACATGAGTGCCAATAGCTCGGAGCGGTAGGCGAAGCAGAACACGTTGCCTTGGTTCAGGCGCGAGGCGGCCTTCGCCGCCCGAGAGGCCTGCTCGGGTTCAGCTCCCTCGTCCACGTCGAGCACCGCCAACTTGTACTGGGTGTCGCAGGCGAGGCCGGCCATCTCGAGCTGCGTGTCGAGGTACGCATCTGACACCGGCTCGTGCTCGAGGAGCTTCTCGAAAAAGAAGTAATGCGGTATGTTCAGCTTTACTGCAAGCCGCCACTGGCGCTCGCAGAGGGGCAGGACGTGTCGAACCAAAAGAGAGAACAGGTCCTTCAGCCCCTCGGTCAGGGGCGCCTCGTGGCACGACATGGACAGTGATCCGAAGTACGTGTGGCTGATGTAGAGCGGGCACGATAGCCGTGCATACGGGGTGATTGCGCAAGGCTCTTTGAGGTAGAACACCTTCTCGGGCAAATGGAACCGCTTCTCTGCGATCATCTGGGGTGAGAGGCAACCGGTTTCTACGATGCGCCGATGCAGGTCGTCGGGCGGCTCGATGCCCGACGTGCGTGCAACTACGTTGAAGTCATTGTCCGTCACGAACATGAAATTCCTCAACACCGAGGAGCTCGCGTCCAGCGCTTCGGCCAAGCTGCCGTGGTGCAATACGATGCGATCAAGCTCGCCTTCCCACAGCAGCAGGCGCATGAAGTAGGACTGTACGAGGAAGATGAAGTAGGAGAACCGGTCCTGCTGGCGTATGACTATCAGGCGCTCGGATGCCTCCTCGACATCCGGAGGCAGGGTTTCCCCTTCGTCGGCCAACGCCAGCACGAAAGCGCTCGGACGCTTTCTCAAGGTTGCACCGGCAATGCCCAAGCGGCACACGAACAGCACGCGCGCATCGTCGAGGTCGCTGGGTGCCGTGCTGGATGCGTGGTCGCGCGATACGGCTGCAAACCAGCGGAATACTCGACGAGACGATGCCGGGCGATGCAGTATCTCGCAGTCTGACAAGAAGTCCTCGAGCATAGGCAGCGTCACCGAAGGCAGGCTGCCGCCCGTTGCGGGAACGAGGAAAACGTCGTCCCCGAAGTCGTGTGCGGTCACATTGAACCCCCATTCGTACGTGACGACCGAAGCCGTTCGGGCCTCGGGCAGGCCCCTCCAGTATAGCAGGAAGAAAGATATGCTCCGTCAGCTTTGCGGCGGCGCGGTTCGCAGGTCGCGGAATATCCGGTCGGGCCGGAACGGTAACCTAACGTCGTGCCTGCTCGCTTGCTGCGATAACGGGCGCAGCCCTGTCGGCTGGCAGTGGGCGCGAAAGCAGGTAGCCCTGCAGGAACTCGCAGCCGCGCTCCATCAAGAAGGCGCGCTGCTCGACGGTTTCCACCCTTTCGGAGAGGATCATCGAGCCGATGCTTTTGAAGCAGTAAAAATAGAATACGAGGTACGTCGAGAAGATAAGCGGCCCCTGGTGGTATGCTCCTGCGCCGTCGAAGTAAAAGAGGCATCCTGTAGGTATGTTGGCAACGGTGATCACGAGATAGGCGACGTAGGGCACGGAGGCTACAAGAACGAGCCGGCGGCTTATGGTGCACGCCTCGCTGACGACGGCGACGGCGTAATACAAGTAGACGGTGCCGAGCAGCGGCGTAAGCACGAAGTAGAGCATGGTGATAAGCCAAGTGAGCGGCAGCAGGTCCGTGGGGGCATGGGCTATCATGATCGTGGACGCGAGGTTTGTGCCGATGGCACCGAGCGTTGTGACGAGGCGCAGCCTGAACACCCGATTCTTGTTCGAGAGCACCGCATGGCTTCTGTACGAATGCACCGTGATGATGAAGACAATGATGAAGGCTATGACTTCAGTCGATAGATGCCATCCCATGATCGATAGCCGCTGCGCCTTCCGCTCGGATTCGTTGCTTGCTTTGCATTGTATCTTTTCTCATTGTGAGTCGTGGCGATAAAGTGAAAGAGAGTGAAACCCCGAGGGGCCGGCAGAGCCTGTTCGGGCTTGTCCTTGTTCCGCCCTCGCAGCTGGCAGCCGCGAGGACTCGGAGATTCTCATGCGGCACTGCCCAGGTCCGCGATGTTGGATAGGGCGCTGCGGCTCGCAAGTGTGCATACTAAAGCCATGGTTCAAGCGTCCGTGCACAGCGGGCCCTCCCGTCCGTACGGATGTCGCATTCCTGATGAGACGAGTTAGGAGGAGGTACCATGGCCGATCAAGTAGAGGTGAAGCGAGCGGGTTGTTTCTTCTGCCACGTGCGCTGCGGGGTGCTGGTGACGAAGGTGAACGGCCGCATCACCGACATCCAAGGCGATCTCGATTGCCCGCACAACAAGGGGTACACGTGCTCGCGGCTGGACAAGCAGCGCTATCTCGAGGGGTTCGTCTACAACCCCAACCGTCTGAAAAAGCCGCTCAAGCGCAAAGGGGAGCGCGGCGGCGGACAATGGGAGGAAATCTCCTGGGACCAGGCCTTCGACGAGATCGCCGAAAAGCTGGCCGCCCTGCGCGACGAGTACGGAGCCGAAACCCTTGCGTTCACGGAAGGCACGGCGCGCACGTGGAGCTGGCTGCATTACAAGTTCACGAACCTGTTCGGCACTCCCAACACCGGCGGCAACGGCACCATATGCTACTCGAGCGACATGTGGCTCGAGCCCTGCACGTACGGCGGCTTCTGCTCCGACAAGTCCGACTGGGTGGGGGCGGACCTCGTACTGTTCTGGGGCCGCAACACCATAGCCTCCGAGCCCCTGCTCTGGGACTGGGTTAACAAGAACCGCCAGGAGCGCGGCGCCAAGATCCTCGTCATCGATCCGCGCTTCAGCGAGGTTGCCCAACAGGCCGACCTGTTCCTGCAGCTGCGCCCCGGCACCGATGCGGCGCTGGCGCTCGGCTTCATCAACGTCATCATCGAAGAAGACCTCTGGGACCACGAGTTCGTGGACGAGTGGTGCGTCGGTTTCGACGAGCTCAAAGCGCGCGCTGCTGAGTACCCGGTGGACAAAGTCGCCGAGATCACCTGGGTTCCCGTCGAGAAGATCCGCGAGGCCGCGCGCATGTACGCCACCACCCCCAAGGCCTGCATGCCGTGGGGCCAGAAGGGCGGCGATGCCAGCGGCATCAACGCCTCGAGCGCCATCCAGGCGAAGGCCATCCTGCGCGCCATCACCGGGCACATCGACAAGGAGGGCGGCGACCAGCTGGCGCCCCCGTCGCGCTTCCCTCCGGCGTTCTTCGAGCACTACGCCTTGCCCCAGGAGCAGCGCGACAAGATGATCGGCAACGACCGCTTCCCGGGCCTCACGTTCAAGGGCTGGGACGTCATCTCGCAGGCCTATCCGTCGTTCTATCCGTACTCCAACGCGCCGCTTTTGTTCCGTGCCATGCGCGACGGCGACCCGTATCCGGTCAAGGCTCTCATCGTGCAGGCCGACAACCCGGTCATGGCGTTCTCGAACACGAAGCTCGTCGTCGAGGCGCTCATGAACCTGGAGCTTCTGGTGGTGCACGACTACTTCCTCACGCCCACCGCGGCGCTGGCCGACTATGCGCTGCCGGCGGCCACGTGGCTGGAGCGCCCGGACAACTGCTACGCCGTCATGAACCACCGTCCCATGTACTTCGGCGCCCAGGCGCGCGTGATCGACCGCTTCGAGGGCGGCACCGACGTGGACTTCCGCGACGACTACGAGTTCTTCTACGGCCTGGCCGTGCGCCTGGGTCAGGAGGACAAGTGGTGGGGCCCCAAGGCCGAGGACATGCTGGACTTCCAGTTGGCGCCCATGGGCATGACGCACGAGAAGTTCTACAACGACGTGAAGTACATGGCCGGCCGCAAGACGTTCGAGAAGTACAAGGAGCCCGGCTACAAGTTCCTCACGCCCACGGGCAAGGTGGAGCTGAAGTCGACCGTCATCGAGAAGCTGGCGGCCGAGACGGGCATCCCGTTCGACCCGCTGCCGCACTTCGAGTACCCGGGCCTCAGCGTGGAGAAGCACCCCGAGTGGGCGGGCGAATACCCGCTTGTCATGATCACCGGTGCGCGCTTCATGCCGTTCTACCACTCGGAACACCGCCAGCCCGGCCCCTACCGTGACCTGCATCCCGACCCCATCTTCGACATCCATCCCGACACGGCCATCGATATGGACATCCGCGACGGTGACTGGTGCTGGATCGAGACTCACATGGGCCGCATAAAGCAGCGCGCCCGCAAGACCTCCATCGTGGACCCGCGCGTCATCAGCGTGCAGCACGACTGGTGGTTCCCGGAGAAGGAAGAGGCTATGCCGAGCTTGCTCGGTGCCTTCGAGTCCAACGCTAACGTGCTTTTGGACGACGACCCGGAGACGCTCGACCAGCTCATCGGCGCGTGGCAGCAGACCGGCGTGGCAGCGAAGGTGTACAAGTGCGAGGAGCAAGACGCTTAGGCGCTGACGTTTTCTTGGCAAGACGCGCAGCCGACTGCGGAGGGCCGCGGTCTGCGACACGCAGCCGCATGAACAGAGGAAAGGAGCAGATCATGGCAGCTGACCTGTCGAACCTGTTCGGCATCGACCCCGAGGCCGTCGAGAAGATAAAGGCGCTCGGCATCGAGACCATCGAGGACTTCTACGAGGTGGCGAAGCATCCCGATTCGAGGCAGGATCTCTCGGACAAGATCGGGATCGACGCTTTCAAGTTGGAGGAGTGGTCTTCCACGGCCGGCAACTTCATTCTCATGTCGAACTGCGAATGGTGAAAGGAGGGGTCCTATGTGCTTCAGACCACCTACGGCCGAGGCGGGGGAGATGGTGTGTCCCCATTGCTACATTGTGGTCGAGCCCGACGCCGAGGGGAAATGCCCCGAGTGCGGCGGGGTGATGAGGGAGCCTGCCGACGCACCTGCGCCCGGAGCGCCCCAAGCGCCCGTCGTGCCGCCGACGCCCGGCTCTCCCGTAGCGCCCAAGCCGCCGTCTGCGCCTCGATAGCGTGATGCGGCCGCAAGGGCCCGGCGTGCGCATGATTAACCGAGGTTCCCGCCGTTTTCGACGGTGGGAACTTTTTATGCACTTTCATGATGGACGAAAAGCGCCCCGCGTGGCATGATAAACCATGAAGGGGGTGCTCGGATGAGCTTCGAGTCGAAACGGTGCGTAGCTGAGGCGTTCGCCTCGCTGGCATCGTCTGCCCCCGTCGACAAGATTACGGTCGGCATGGTGGCGGAGCTCACGGGCAAGCACCGCAAGACGTTCTACTACCACTTCACCGACAAGCGCGAGGTTATCGTATGGCTGTTTCGCTACGATTTGTCCTGCGGTCTCATGGAGCGATTCGACGAGGCGGAGCTTGTGTTTGAGGAGGATGCGGGGGCGGGCACGTATCCTGCGCTGCCGTTCTATGTGCGCAATCTGCAACAGGGCGGCAGGATGTACAACGCCCCGTTCTTCGACGAGGTGTCGCGTTCGCTCGAACGCCGACGCGCCTACTATCGCAACGTACTTTCCCATCACAGCCAGGGATCGCTGGAGGATTACCTGTACCGGCTGTACCAACCCGAGATAAAGCGCGACATCGGGCTTTTGATTGAGTGCAGGCTCGAAGGCGAAGACCTGATCGACCAAGCTGACGAGTTGAAGTTGCTCACGGGAGGCGCCGGCGTTGATTTCCTAGCCGAGATGTTCACGGGGACCTTCATCCAGCGCATAGTCAAACGCCTCATCGACGAACCTGCCCAGCGCTCCCTCGACGAGGTGAGGCCGTTTGAGAATATCGTGCATGATTCGCTTGCGCTGCTCATCAACCGAGCGCTGGAACTGCGATCTCTTCGTCCGTGACGAGGCTGTCGTCAAAGTCGGCTTGTAGCTTCGAGTTGCGGTTCAAGCCCACGAATGTGTAGCACGACGGGCATGCCACGGCGTCGGGCGGCAGCGGGTTTCCGCATTCGGGGCAGTGATCGCCGGTGCCGCCTCGTGCGCACACGTCGAAGCAGGCTCCGCACATGACGCAAGGAATACACATGGCCCCTCGGCTCCTCTTCTGGTCGGTCGATCCTCCAGATCCTCCAGATCCTCCAGATCCTCCAGAT
>NZ_JAVWUP010000149.1:0-6166 GCF_036667095.1 Gordonibacter sp.
ACTATACGTCGTGACCCCCGAAAAATAAGGCTCATCTTCTAGGGGGCCGCTGTGCGGGGTGTCGGTGTGCTAAGGCAGGACCAAGTCGTCCTCTGTCTGTTGTTTCTCCTTTTCGTGCGGCAAATCCATGAACTCACGCTGGGAGTGTACATCGCATTTTGTGTAGATGTTCCGCGTGTGTGCGTGCACCGTGTTGAGGGAGATCGTCAGCTCGTCACGAATGTAGGGACGACTACGGCCTGCTAGGAGGAGTGCTGCGATCTCGGTCTCGCGTTTGGAGAGATTAAAGGACCGCCGAAGATCCTCTGCTTGCTGCTCGAACAACGCATTGATGTCGTCCGACACCGACCCTTCGTCAAGATTTTTGCTAACTGCCATCTCGCCGTCAACCGACCACCGTTCACTCGCTCGAAAAAACGACCAACATGGGTTGAACCCCACCATCATGGCAACGAGCAATAGTATTACGAAAAAAAGCAGCGACTCATTCATCACGTTGGTGGCCGATATGCCATCGATAATCGATAGTCCGTAGCCCGTGCCGATGAAAATGCCCACCCCTTCGGCAGCGAGCATACCACCAAACAGCACCGATGGCGGCAGGTGGGAACGCCGTACAAACTTGGGAGCTGCCAGCCAAAAACCGAATTGTACACCGAACATGCCGATGAAATTCACCGTGTACGCCACGATCTTTTGCAGAGGGTCGCTGTAATCGTAGTACAGCAGCGCATAGCTTAAAAGCAGGAGGGGAAGCCCCCAACGAAACATAAGCGTGAAGTTCACGTAGCGTGACAGCTTTATGCAGAACAACAAAGCGATGATCGACAGCAGAAACGAACACGAGAACGGTAAAAGGTAATGCAGGAAGCGATCACTTACCATCTCGGGTGTGGCGAGCAGGCGAAAATACGCGAACTGGAACCAGAGCAGGCCAAGCAGAAGGCACAGCGTCGCGATACCCGCGAGCATGCGTATAAGCTCTCCACCACGTATGCAGCGCCCCTCGCTCAACTCAGGTTCTTCGGATAGGTTGCAGGTTGGTCGGCGGAACGCAAAAAGCATTGAGGCTACGGGAAGCGCCGCATCAACAAGCATCGGCACCGGACCTTTAAGCGCAAGCAGCACGAAGTAGATGATGAAAGAGAAAATGAACGATGTCGGCACCGAAAACTCGATGTCGGACTCATTGTTCCTACTCAGTCGATCACCCCATACGTGAGCCATCATGGCAAGGCCAACGCCTGCTATCATCCCTCCGATCACCGACACCATCTGGTACGTGCGCGCGTCGTAGAAGCTCATCCAAATAACTATCGTTGCACCGCAGGAACAGATCGCCGCGATAACGCCAAATCCCCGTTTCCCTGCAAGGGGAATCCGTGTCGATATCAACATAATTACAAGAGAAGTTACCGCAAAAAATAGGCCCGTCCACATCCAAACGCGTTCACTACTTCGGATAACGTGGATGACGGGCACGAGGCCGCATGAGAAAAACGAGAAGTAATTCCAAGCCAGAAAAAATGCGAAACCGAGTCCCTGATTTCGGTACCGTTCTTTATGCTCGATCAGATATTGATGCACACCTGCCCCCTCAGCGATTTCCCCACGAATTCCCGGACAGCTTCTGATTGCTGATGGTACCGCAAACCATACGCCTTTTGGATGATCCGTCAAAAATCGTTTGGCAATTCGTGCTGCTACTACCTGCAATAGGCAAAAATAGTCACATTATGACTATGTTTTTTGGGGCTCTTACAACCAGATTCGCACCAACGTGAGGATACATCCTGTCTTCGCTTTGACGATGATCGTAGCAGCGATTCGCTTGCATGGTGTCGCGGGGAAATCGGAGGATTAGGAGGGAACATGGAAAGGTTCAATCTAGATCGGCGAAGCTTCTTGAAAGCTGCGGGCAGTATTGGCGCCTTGTCGGTTGCCGGGGTAGGTCTTGTAGGGCAACCACGTTCGGCATATGCCAATGAAGGGGCGTTTCCCGAGCAAAAATACGGACAGCCTCTCGAGGCAACCGTCGATCCTGCTACGGGCAAACTGGAAGTCAATGAGGAGGTGGTTGTACGCTATAGCGCATGTCTTGGCTGCTATAGTTCATGCGGGAGTCGGCTTAAGCTTGATCGACAGTCGGGACGGCTCATTTCGGTGGGAGGGAACCCTTATCACCCCAGCTGTGCGTACCCGTTCTTAAATTTCGATGAGCCGCTCAGTGAAGCCTATCTGTCCATGAGTTATGCGTCGGGCAAGGGGAATCTGACACGCGGTACTTCATGTGGACGAGGGCAGGCGACGCAGGATGTTTATTCCCAGCCTGATCGAATTACTGTTCCCCTCAAGCGTGCTGGCAAGCGCGGTGAGGGCAAGTGGAAGCCTATCAGCTGGGATGATCTTATTAGAGAGGTTACCGAGGGAGGCAAACTCTTTCTCGATGCCGGCGAGGATCGGGAAGTCGAAGGCTTTCTTGCGCTCCACGACACGAAGACGCCGATGAATCCCGATCAACCCGATCTGGGCCCCGTGTCAAATCAATTCGTTATGCTCGGTGGACGCGGCGATGGACGTACGACCATTGGAACGAGGTTTACCAACTGCTTTGGCTCTCTCAACCAATACGGCCACGGCGCCACTTGAGGCGGCTCCCAAACAGCGCGTGCGCTGGCAGAGACCGCAGCAACCAATACTCAGCCCGACCTCGAAGAAGGCGAGTATATCCTCTTTATAGGAGCGTTTCCCGGAGCAAATGGTAAGAGCTTCCAGGGAATCGCCAAACGCACACTCGACCGCTTGGCAAGCGGAGAATGCACTATCGACGTTGTCGATCCAGTACTCGGCAACGGATGTGTGACCCCTACTGCCTCGGGCATCAGCTGGACGCCCATCAAAACGGCAACAAATTCGGCGTTTGCCTTAGGCGTCATTCAAAAGATCCTCGACGATAAAACTTACAACGCCCCCTTCCTCTCTTATCCCAACTATAAAAGCGCCTTTGCAGGCGGGTTTGCCTCCTATACGAATGCAAGCCATCTGGTGATTGTGGACGAGGGCCATCCGAATTACCGCAAGCTTATGCGAGCGGCGGATGCGGGCCTCGAAGAGCCGGCAGCCGATCCTAAGGCAACCACGCCGGTGCCGTACTATGTTGTTATCGACAAGGGAAGCGGGCAGCCGGCCCTCCATACGCAAAGCGATGCCGCAGAGTTTGAATACGAGGGCGTTGTTAACGGCGTGAAGGTTCGCAGTAGTTTCCTTTTCCTTAAAGATAACGCCTATGAGTACACCTTAGAAGAATATTCCCAGATCACCGGCATTCCTGTTGCCACGATTGAGCGTATTGCTAAGGAATTCACCTCTCATGGGACACGTGCCTCGGCACGTCTGGGATTCGGCGGTACCGCCACGGCAAACGGAACCGACGGCGTGCTTGCGTATCCCGCCCTGAACGGCCTTATCGGCTGTGTCCAGATGACCGGTGGCTGCAATTGCTACCGCATTGGAACGAAGACTACGGCGGACGGCGCGCGCTACCTGCTGAGCACCATCGAGGGTAAGCCTGCGGTATCAACGAAGAACGCCACGTATATTTGCCGCACCCAAAAGCTGTTCTCGAAAACCGATGAGTACAAGAAGCGCGTGGCCGCAGGCGAGGAGAATCCAAAACCCAAGCTTCCCTGGCTCAACGTGCCTTCCACTTCCGACAACCAAACGCTTATCTCCATTGTGAACGAGTATCCCTATCGCGCAAAGATACTCGTCTCTTGGATGACGAATACCCTCCAGGCAACCTCAGGTGCGCTGCGAGAACGTGTGATTGAGAAACTGAAAGACACCTCTGTCGTTCCCCTCCACATCGCCTGCGATGTTGCGGTGGGTGAGCACGCTCATTTGGCCGACTATATTGTGCCCGATACCACGCCGTTTGAAAGCTTTGGCGTGGTTACGCAGGAGGGCTACTGGCGCGGCAAAGGCAACACCGTACGCTGGCAGGCCAAGCAGCCCGATACCGTCAAGCTCTCCGATGGCCGCTTCGCCAGCTTCGAGGCCTTCTGCGTTGACGTGGCGAAGGTATGTGATCTCCCCGGTTTTGGGAAGGATGCCATCGCTTCGGTAGAGGGAGTTTCGTACCCACTGAATGATGCGGCTGACTTCTTTCTGAAGGCTGTCGCAAACCTCGCCTATGCCGATACGCCGGTAGCCGATGTGCTCGATGAGGACGTTAAGCTCCAAGCACTCGACGAACTTCCCGCATCTTGGCACGAGGCGCTTACTGCTGAGGAATGGCCGAAGGTTCTCAACGTGCTCTCTCGGGGCGGACGATTCTGGCCCATCGAAACAAGCCAGAAAAACGGGCGCAGCGCCTATGCCAAGGAATACCTCATAAACTACTACAGTGAGAAGAAGGCCCTGAACAAGAATCCCTATTCGGGTGTTTACCCCTCCGCTGCGCTGCGGTATGTACGTGAGGATTTCTGTGATCGCACTCCCATTGCCGAGGTGTACGACGAGAAGGAATGGTCCTTCCGATCGACGAACTACAAGCCCCGCTTCCGCTCTGTCTCCATGCAGGCAAACAGCCCCATTATGCGCGACTTGTGCAAAAAGAATTACCTTGAGCTAAACCTTAAGGATGCTACTGACCTTGGTATCAAAGACGGCGATGCTATCCGCATTACCAACCCCACAGGTGACGTGATGGAGGGCGAAGCCATGGTGCGTGCGGGTATCGCACAAGGTACGTTCGGCGTGGCCTACGGGTATGGTCACCTTGCTTACGGTGCGCAAGATACCGAGATTGACGGCAAGCTGACGAAGGGTGATCCCTCTATTGGAAGCGGTGTCCATTTGCAAACGATGCTCGATCCGACGCTCGGAGATGACGTGATCTATCCGCATGCCGACAGCGATGCGGGCTCGCCTGGCCGAAGTGGTGGCATGTACAAAATCGAGAAAGCATAGGGGGGAGTGAGTTATGAGTACCTCAAATACACGCTACGGCATGCTGCTCGATTTGTCGCTCTGTATCGGATGTAATGCGTGCGTTGTTGCTTGCAAGCAGGAAAACGCCGTTCCGCTCACGAAGTTCAACACCTGGATTGAAAGCTGGGACGTTACCTCCGACGAAGGCACACGTCGCGCGAATCAACCCAAGTTGTGCAATCATTGCGCTGACGCCCCCTGCGTCAAGGTCTGTCCGACGGGGGCGAGCTATCGCACCGAGGAAGGGGTGGTATTGGTTGATCCGGAGAGGTGTATCGGCTGCAAGTACTGCTTGGCAGCCTGCCCTTATCAGGCACGCTGGGTTGATGACAGCTCGGGTGAAGTGGGTAAATGCACGCTCTGCTACCACCGAACCTCACATGGCCTGTTGCCTGCCTGTGTGAGCACCTGCGTGACGAGGGCGCGCTACTTCGGCGATCTGAACGATCCCGAAAGCGACATTGCCAAGAAAATCGCTGAGGTTGGCGACGAGGCACTGTATGCCGATCTCGGGTTGGACCCCTCGGTGCGCTACGTGGGGCTTTCACGCGTCGAGGGTATGCCCGTGGTTTCCGCAGTGCATCGCGGCGGGAACGTCTTCAAACCGTTCGAGGGGTGATCGTCATGGTATGGGATGGAATCATTGCTTGCTACCTGTTCTTGGCAGGACTCGGCGCAGGTGCGTTCGCGCTTGCTGCGCTTGCTGGCTTCGTCAAGCCCGATGCCGTCAAGCTGCGCACCCTAGGCTATCTTATCGCGCCCATTGCTGTTGCGGTAGGTACGGTGCTGCTTATGGTGGATGCGAAGGCTGGCCTGCAGAACCCCTTGCGTTTCTTCGGATTGTTGGCTAACTTCTCGTCGGTTATGGCATGGGGTGTGGTCATACTTGTCGTCTTTATGGTGGTAAGCGTTATCGCTCTGGTTATCATGCTGAGGAAGAAGACAACTCCCCGGGCACTCGATATCGTAGGGTTGGTCTGCGCCGTTGCTGTGGCGGTGTATACCGGCTTGCTTTTGGGTGACGCACCCGGATTTCCGCTGTGGAATCCCATCGTGTTGCCGCTGCTCTTTCTCGTGTCGGCCCTCTCAACCGGCTTCGCCGCCGTGCTTCTCGTTGCACATATCATGAAGTCCGCTGAGCCGAAAACGGTGTGTTTCTTGAAGAAAACCGGCC